>JAOARS010000326.1 GCA_025210415.1 Marinifilum sp.
GCGTATTTTTCTCGCAGATGATTGTAAATTTATTCGCAGATTCACGCAGAAATAAGGATTATACGTTGATGTTCTGGGAAAATCAGCGGATATCAGCGAGAAATATTTATAAAACATACAAAATCAAGAGGCAAAAATAATTTAGTTCCTAAGAAACATAGATTTGGAATTAATCTAAAGATTTAAGTCTCTAAAATCAAGTTCTTTAGGTGCGGTATTGCTAATTGTTCCGAAAAAGAGTTCAACCCTTGATTCGCATATAAAACTTAATATCGCACCTATGGTATTTTGAGTTTGTTTTTTCACTGACAACTACCATAATTACATTCCTAATAGGATTTATGAAAGCCCTGATAAGAGCGGTAGTGTGGCAGAAGAAATATGGCAGTGACAAAATAAAACCCCGTAGGTAGCGATATAATTTAAAATACAAGTGTTTGTAGCAAATTTTACCGGACAATAGTAAAAAAATATAAAATTTATGCGATCATAACTTTTAGTGTAGAGTAAGTTTTTGTATGAGCTTCCATTCGATTGATTCCGAGGAAGCTTTTTTTATTAGCAATATTTATTGCATGTTTTTGTAGGCTTGGTAATAGAAATGAGAATAATCATTTTTAAAATCGTCTAATTCATATTGAAATGGTTGAAATTGAAGTAAGAAGCAAAGTTATTAATGTGAAGGATTATTAGAGTTTTGGAAGTTTAATTTTCTATTTATTAGTGTTTTATATGTGTGTGTTTGATAAATCTAAAAAAAATAAATTTATAGATAAACTATACTGGAATTGATTTGTGCGAAATTGAAATTTAAAGCAAGTGAAGTGATATAACTTTAAATATACTTTATTGTTTTGAACATAGAGTCCTAAAAGTAAAAGCATACCAAACATGAGAATTGTTAAATCTGATAAATAAATAATTAAAAATTTGACCATATGAGAACTAGTTTTAAACTAAAATTTCACGTTTTGTTTGTACTCTTCATAGGCCTTGGACTATTGGCTTGTGATGACGATTCTAAAATTGAAGATGCATTTGAAACATTAAGCATTCAGTATCCTATGGATGAAGGAGTGGATTATAATGCATTGATTCATTCTGTTAAAACTCCTGACGGAGATAATTTCCAATATGGAATTGCTAAAGAGTTTGTAAGTGAAAAACCTGAATTAGAAGGCAAACTTACCTCAATTGTAGTTAAATCGGCTATATCTGATACCGATACAATCGAGATTAAGGATATTAAGATGGATAAATCTACCGGTATTTTTTCCATTAAGAAAGGTGAAAATATAAAGGGTGGAGTATATTCCATGAACATTCAGGTAAATACAATTCGACAATCGGAGTTGAAGGAAGGAGTTTTTAAACTGAAAGTAGTTGAAACTAGCCTGACTTATCCGAAAGTTGACATGTTTCAAGGAAAAGCAATGCAAAGTGAATTACCAACGATTACTGGTGGAGTTGTACCTGATTCTTATGAATTAGATGGAGCTCCTGATGGTTTTACTATTGACAAAGCAACAGGTGTGATTTCAGCAGAAGCGAGTAATACCATTGCTATTGATAATTATTTTTTGAGTGTTGTGGTTACTTGGGGTGAAGAAATCATTACTTACAAAAATGCGATTGAGATTAAGGTTGAAAAAGAGATTATTACACCAGCTAATTTGCAGTACGAAGATCAAAGTATTGTAGTTGGAAGTAGTATGTCTGTTCAGCCAACTGTTACAGGCAATGAGTTGACTTTTGAATTGGCAAGTGGAACTCCTTCTCAATTTACCATTGAAGCTGCTACCGGAGTAGTAAAATTAGATGATGGAAACGATTTGGCTATAGGCGAATATACAATTACAGTTAAAGCAACTAATTCTAAAGGCTCGGTAGAAGGAACATTGAAATTGGAAGTAACTGCTCCTGTACCTGCAAATTTGGTTTATGATCCTGCCACTGCTAACATGAAAGTGGGCGAGGCTTTCTCTAGTAATGTACCAAATCTTGAAAATGATGACAATGTAAGCTTTAAGTTGTCAGATGATCAGTACTTTGCGATTGATGCAGCAACAGGCGTAATTTCCGCTGCTGAAGGAAATAAAATTCCTGCAGGAAATTACAAGTTGGATATTGTGGTGACTTACCAAGGAGGTGAGGTTACATTTAAAGAGGCTTATACAATTACTGTTGTAGAAGGTGTTGTAGCTCCGGCAGATTTAAGTTACGATGACAAGACGATTTTTGAAGGAGATGAGTTAACAGCAAATCCTAAAACAATTACAGGTACTGAGTTGACATTTGAATTGGCAAGTGGAACTCCTTCTCAATTTACCATTGAAGCTGCTACCGGAACAGTAAAATTAAATGTTGGAAACGATTTGGCTGTAGGTGAATATACAATTACAGTTAAAGCAACTAATTCAAAAGGATCAACCGAAGGTACTCTTAAAGTTTTGGTAAATGCCAAAGCGACTGGAAATCCTCCGGCAAACCTTGCATATTCAACAGCTGATACAACGGTTGCAACACGTTCTAACTTTAAAAGTGTAGTTCCGACTATTGAAAATGGCGATGATGTTGTATTTACAATTAGTGATGAGACTAATTTCTCGATAAGTTCTAGTGGAGTAATAAGCTTTAAAGATGGAGTTAATGTTCCGGGAGATATTTACAATTTGGTAGTAACTGCCTCAAACGATAAAGGAAGTACAACAGCCGACTATAAAGTAACTGTTATGGAATTGCGTTATACTCCAAATCCGGTAACGGGAACTATTGCAGCAGGTGTGACTTCTTCCGTACCACAAAATATAAATATAGGAGCAGGAACTTATGAGCTAAAAGGAGTTTATTTTACCGGAAATATAGGTGGGAAAGATTATACGGATGTTTTACTTCAAGGAGGTAGTGAAAATTATAAGGGAGATGCAAAAGAAATCTCGGATGCATTAGGATGGACTAAAGGTGGAAAGAAAGTTGATTTAAATATTCCTCGATTAGAGCTTTTAGGTCAAGGTAAAGGTGATAGTTGGGATGGTTCTATTAAAACCAATTCTGGTTCAACTCTTTTACAAGCAGGAACTTATTCATTACTGGTTCGTGTTATAATAGGCTCGCAGGAAGTAAACTTTGAACATGCGGTAGATATTACCCTTAACTAACAAGTACCAACTAAAATCCTGGTAAACCCAGGTACACATTAGATACTTATGAAAACCTTCAGCAGATAAATAATATTTGCTGGAGGTTTTTTTATTTAGCACGATTTTAATTTAAATATGATACCGATTGCGAAAATATGTGAGGCATTGCTGCGTAAGCTTGTACTACCTAATATTTTTCAGCATTGGCATCATACTATTTCTAAAATGATTCATTCTATGTTGCATTTGGTATAAAAACCCAATGGATTATAATTTATATTGATGAAGTTGTCAAATCGCAGATTACAAACATTTTGAAGGTTGTGTTTCATATCTCAAACCTAATGATTTATGGGAATAAGGTATACGAATAAAAAAGGGACTGTTTCAAACATTTGAAACAGTCCCTTTAAATTTAAAGTTTACACATAAAAAAAATCAAGTTATTTTGATGATTGTAACACCGCTTTAATACGTTTACCATCAATACAGTCAAACTGAATTTTTGTTTCCTTGTTGGATGATGCCACAACTTTAGCATTAGCTTCTGAAGCCAGCTCCCATTTTCCTTTCAATGTTAAAGTAACAGCTTGCACTGTAGGTTTTGCATGCCATGTTTCGCGAGTTTTGATATCACCGTATTTAAATGGGTTTAAAATCTTACCAACCTCAGGGTTCATTACGGCAATTTCTAAGGTGTTATTATTGATTTCTTTAGTCATAGCCATGCAAGGTACATTTGTTGTATTAATTAAATGGTTTGTTGGCTTATTGGCAGCGATAAGTGCATAGGCTGTTACATTATTTGGCGTATAACTTACAATGTGTGCATCATCATCTTTCTTTACAACCTTAAATAGTTTTGATGCATTTTTCTGTAAAAAAATGGCTCCTTTTTTTCCTCCATCTACATTGATATAATATTCGTAAGACGTATTTTGAGGATTTAAGCCATGAAGAATTCTTCCGGAAATATAGTTGTTTGAGAATTCCTTTTTACCCGATATATTTGGAGCAGTTTGCTTGGTTCGTTCTAAACAAAAGTTTATTCCATTAGGCATATAGAAAGCATTGTTTACGGCATCGGTAGCTACTATTTCCTTGTTATCTTTTGTAGTAATTGTTGTTTCTTCCTTTAAAGCATCTCCATTGTAATA
>JAOARS010000002.1 GCA_025210415.1 Marinifilum sp.
GTAAAACCTAACTATACTTCAGAATTCGAAGCATTTGTACCTATTCAAAATGGGTGCGATAAGTTTTGTTCTTTTTGTGCTGTTCCTTATACACGTGGACGTGAAGTATCGCGTCCATCAGATGAAATAGTAGGTGAAGTGAAAAATTTGGTTGAAAGAGGCTTTAAGTCTATTACTTTATTGGGACAGAATGTGAACTCTTATGGACTTGACAAAAAAGATAAAGAGGTTGATTTTCCTGAACTTCTAAGACGAATCGGAAAACTAGGAAATGAACTCCAAAAGGAATTTTGGGTTTACTTTACTTCTCCACACCCTCGCGATATGACAGATGAAGTAATTGAAGTAATTGCTGAATATGATTGCCTTGCAAAGCAAATTCACCTTCCTATTCAATCGGGTGATGACAAGGTGCTGATTCACATGAACAGAAAACATGGATTGGGAAAGTACCGTCAGATTGTTCATACAATTCGAAGACTAATTCCACAAGCTACTTTATTTACAGATATCATTGTAGGATTTACAGGTGAAAACGACGAACAGTTTGAAAATACACGAAAGGCTATGAATGAATTTCAATACAATATGGCATACATTGCAATGTACTCTCCTCGTCCTGGAGCATTGAGTCATAGATGGTTTGATGATGTCAGTCTGGAAGTTAAAAAGCAACGTCATCATCAGTTAACTGAAGATTTAAAAGTTCATTCGAAAGCCTATAACGAAAAAATGCTTGGAAAAACTTTTAGGGTGTTGGTGAAAGGAAGTGCACGCCACGAAGGATATTTGGCCGCCTTGACTGAAGGTAAAATTAATGTGCGTTTTTTATCTGACAACGACTCACTCATTGGGGAATTTGTAGATGTAAAAATTACATCGGCAGCTGATTTTTCTGTAGAAGGTGAATTGATTGGTGTAAATGAGAAAGTAGCATGAAAAGAGTAGCTTTTAAAACTTTGGGTTGCAGGTTAAATCAGTATGAAACAGATGCTATTGCCTCTCAGTTTCAGGATAATGATTTTCAACTGGTTCCTTTTGACAAGGAAGCAGATGTATATGTTATCAACTCATGTACGGTAACTCATCAAAGCGATCATAAATCGAGAAACTTTATCAATCAGGCCAACCGTAAAAACCCAAATTCAATTTTGGTTGTAACCGGCTGTATGGCAAACAATGCAAAAAGTGAACTGGAAGATCGGGAAGAAATTAATTATGTAGTTGAAAACGATAAAAAAAGTTCAGTTTATTCATTGGTGGAGGCTCATTACAATGGTGAGATTTTGCATCCTTCAAAATTAAACTCGGATTTGTTTTCCTATGGTTCAACAGAAAAGGGATTTCACACACGCAGTATGATTAAAATTCAAGATGGATGTGACAATTTTTGTACATTTTGTATTATTCCATCGGTGCGAGGAAGAGCTGTTAGCAGGCCAATTAAAGATATTCTGGAAAATGTAAAATCAGTTGTATCAAAAGGTGCAAAAGAAATTGTACTAACTGGAGTAAATATTGGACGATACGAGTTTGAAAGCTATACATTTGATGATGTTGTTGAACAAATACTTAACTTAGAAGGAGATTTCCGTCTGCGCATTTCATCCATTGAGCCTGATGGCTTTGGTGATAAATTTCTAGGTCTGCTAAATCATCCTAAAATGACTCCTCACCTTCATCTTTGTCTGCAAAGCGGATCAGATTCTATCCTACTACAGATGAGAAGAATGTACAATATCAAAAGATTTAAAGAGATCGTAAATAAAGTACGTTCTGTTCGTGCCGATTTTAATATTACTACCGATATTATTATTGGCTTTCCTGCTGAATCTGATCAGGATTTTGAAGCTACCTGCAATATTATTAAAGACCTGAAATTTGGACATGTTCATGCTTTCAAATATTCTATAAGAAAAGGCACCAGAGCTGAGAGAATGGCAGAGCAAATAGATGAACGAATAAAAACCCAGAGGAGTGAATTGCTTAGAAGAATAGCCGAGCAGGTTAAAAAGCAGTACCGAAATGAATTCCTTGGCAAAGAGCAAATTGTTTTGGTAGAAAGAACGGATGGTGAAAAAGCGAAGGGATATGGAGAACACTATATTCCGGTGGAATTTTCAGGAACAGAGCTTCAAAAAAATCACTTTTACAAGGTTAGGATTAAAGATATGTCAACAGGAGATGAACCTGTATTAATTGGAGAACACATCAAATAAAAAAGACGCAAAATGCGTCTTTTTTTATTGATATATAAATTGATTCTAATGGAAAACCAGGATTGGCATATGTGTTTTGATAAATAGTTTTCGAGACATCTGACCAAAGAATAATCTTTGCAATAGATTGTGCTTTCTGGCCAGAATGGCTATCAAACCAATATCATGATCGTGGGTGTATTTTTCAATTCCTTCCATTTTTTCATCTTCATGAATGATTCTACAGCTAACATCAGTATCGCCTAAAGCTCGCTTTAAATATTTACGAATCACTTGCATGCGATGTTCTTCCATTGGATCATCAGTCGATTTATCGTCGAAGTGAACACAATGAATTTTCATATCGTAAGGCTGAGTAATGTACTTTAGATTTGCAATGGCTCTAAAATCAGCCTTATCAAAATCTGTAGCATACATGATGTTATGGATCTGATCAAAATCAACTTCATCTCCCTGATCGGATAAAATAAGTATTGGAACTTCAGTTTCTTCGATTACATTAGAAATAACACTTCCCAAAAGATTGGTTGTACCAGCGGTTTCCCCTCTGCTTCCCATAATCATTAAATCAGGCTGATATTTTTTACAAATATTTAAAATTTCTGACGAAGCTGTTCCTCCGCTTAATGCATAATCTACCTCAATTCCTTCAATCTTTTCTTCCTCTAATCGATTTCTTATATCGTAATACAATTCTTTGATTTTTGCCTTCGCATTCTTCTCTACTTCTGATAATACTTCAACAACTGTTGAATTATACGTGTAACTATCAGAAAATGGAACAGTTTCGATTGCTGAAGCAAAATAAGTGTGGAAGAGCAAAATGTCAGCATTGAACTTTTTGGCAATGCCAACTGCGCAATCACATAATTTTGGTGAAAAATCTGAGAAATCTACAGGAACCAATACGCGATTTACATCAATGTTTTGATGTGGAAACGCAGCATCCAGATCCTCTTGTGCGTAGCTTAAATCGAGTTCTTCAATAATTTTTAAAGCACGATTAAGGTCTTCTTCTTTAATTCTAACCTTTACTCCACCTCCAATGGCAGATTGAATTAGGTTTAAATTTTTCAAATAGCACTCTACTCCTTCTGATTCCAGACGAGTTTGAAGCAACTGGGCTCTAGAGTAACTATAGGTCGCTAATGTTATCATCCTGTCCTTCATAAGCCTGAGTTTAGTTATACTGTTACTAATAAGTTACAAAAAAAAGGGTGGCTTGCCAAGTAATACAGGGAATACAGACTAATTAAAAACAATGCATCGCATACAATTTAAACTGGTTGTAGAATTTTAAAAATCAATTCAAGACCTTTTCTATTCATTTGACATTGCTTACTTTTGCAATTCGCAGCCGAATAAAGGATTGATATTCTTGAAAAATCAAAAAAGAATAGTTAATTTTGCGGCTCGATAAAAACACTTAATTATTAAGTATTAATTAAATTATTTAAGTTATGTTGAATCATTATGAAACCGTTTTCATTGTAACTCCCGTTTTATCTGAGGCTCAGGTAAAGGAAGCGGTAGAAAAATTCAAGACTCTTATTACCGAAAATGGCGGTAAGATCGAAAATGAGGAGAACTGGGGACTGCGCAAGCTGGCTTATCCAATTCAGAAGAAAAGTACTGGTTTTTACCAACTACTTCAATTTGAAGCTCCAGGTGAATTAATCGAGAAATTGGAAGTTAACTACAGACGTGATGAAAGAATCATGCGTTTCTTGACTTTCAAGCTTGATAAATACGCTTATGAGTATTCAATTAAAAGAAAAGGAAACCTTAAAGAAACTAAAGAGGAGAAATAAGCTATGGCACAAAATCAATCAGAAATCAGATATTTGACCCCACCTTCAGTTGAGATCAAAAAGAAAAAATACTGTCGTTTCAAGAAAAACAAGATCAAGTATATCGATTACAAAGATCCTGAATTCTTGAAGAAATTCTTGAACGAGCAGGGTAAGATTTTACCTCGTCGTATCACAGGTACTTCTTTAAAATATCAAAGAAAGGTAGCTACTGCAGTTAAGCGTGCTCGTCACCTTGCATTACTACCATACGTAACTGACATGATGAAATAATCTTTAAAGAAGGAGGAAACGAAATGGAAGTAATCTTAAAACAAGATATCCATACTTTAGGATATAAGAACGATATCGTAACTGTTAAGAATGGTTACGGAAGAAACTATTTAATTCCTAACGGTTTTGCTATTTTAGCTACTGAGTCAGCTAAGAAAATGCATGCTGAAAACATGAGACAAAGAGCTCATAAAGAGGAAAAAATTAAGAATGAAGCACTAGAAATTGCTAAAAAATTAGAGGGTGTTACTTTAAGCCTTGGTGCTAAAACAAGTACTACCGGTAAAATTTTCGGTTCTGTTAATAACATTCAAATTGCTGAAGCATTAACTGAAAAAGGATTTGAAATTGACAGAAAAGTGATTTCTATCAAAGACGCTGTAAAAGAGATTGGTAAATATACCGCTTCAATCAAGCTTCACAAAGAAGTTAAGGTTGAGATCGAATTTGAAGTAGTGTCGGAATAATTCGCTTCACAACACAATTAATTTAAGTTTTAACAGACAGACTTAAAGCTTTTCAAACAAACAGATATAAGCCACACCGATTAACGCCCGGTGTGGTTTTTTCATTTCTATAATTTTATCTCTGACTACCAAAGTTTTGAGTCCAGTAATTCCCTACTCGGGCTACTCCCATTTCTTTAAAACTTGCATTCATAATGTTTGCACAATGTCCTTGGCTATTTAGCCATCCATTCATAACCTGTTGTTCACTGGTGTAGCCACGAGCAATGTTTTCTCCTGCTGTAGAATAAGAATATTCAACCTTTTGCAAACGCTTAGTTAAAGTACTTCCTTCTGGTGATTTATGTGAGAAATAATCATTCTCATACATATCTTTGCTATGATTTAGAGCTGCTTGCTCTAATTTATCATTCCAGGATACCGCATCAACCGGAGGATAGTAAGTGCTGCCACAGGTTGTGCCTGATGCCCTGACTTCATTTACCAAATCAATGAGGAGCTGTGAATCTATTTCAACAGGTTGGGATATTACTTCTTCAATCATTTCATCTCCATCGCTACTACAAGCACTAAATCCCAATAAAATTGCAGTAAAACCTACAAATAACAATTTCTTCATTCTAAAATAATTTTTGAATTAATATTGTAGGTTGGTGGTAAGGTTGTGGCTGCTAATATAGTGTATTTTAATAAAAACTAAACATCTTCTCTCTAATTTAGAATACTTTGAAAGTTTGATAAATTACAGGCTGTAAAGTTTTTTACTGCATCTAAATTTATGTAAATTTGATCGGGAAATAACCACTATTTTAAATACAATTTAATGAAGCAACTTTACTCTATTCTTATAATATTACTGTTTTCTTCTGCTTGTTACGGACAAAGAGACTTTTCATATATGCCTTCGAAAAGAAACTTTAAAATGAAGTATGTGAATTACGATAATAAGAATCGGAAAACGTATACTGAAGTGTGGCAATTGGCAGGAAAAACAATAGATAAAAGTGGAAAAATTAGATATAATATTGAATCCGAGATCACTACTATTAAGCAAAATACTTTCTACCAGTACTTCCACTTCACATCTAAAGATTCAAATTTTTATATTGGTGCAGAAAGATATTTGGATCCTGTTAAATTGGATTCATATCAAAAAATGGTTGTTAAAATTGATGCCGATAGTGTTGTATTACCACTTAAACCTCAAATAGGTAAAATGCTACCTGAAGCTTCTTGTCAGGCAGATATTTTAAGAGGAACAGGCTCGGTTTTAATGTCGATGACAGTATTATTGGTAAATCGAAAAATAGATGGAATAGAATCGATAGAAACACCTGCAGGAAAATTTAAATGCTATAAAATATCTTCAGATAAGATATCTTATTCGGGCATATCAAGAAATAAATTAAAAATTGTTGAGTGGTATGCTATTAATGTTGGCTTGGTTAGAATGGAAGAATATCATAAAAAAGGTAAGCTTATGACTTACAAGCAAATTGAAAGCATTGCAGAAGACTTTTTTATTCCCTAACGGATTTTATTGATATTTATACAGTTAATGAAGATATGACCAAACCAAGCGTACTGCCTGTCCATAATACGAACTTCCGAATAAGTTTAAATGATTTAATACATGGTATAATAAATAGATATTTTCTCTGTAATCATAGCCTTGCGGAAGAGGTTTGTGTTTTCGGTAAGAGTGATAAAAATCACTAGCAAAGCCCCCAAACAGTTTTGTCATGGCTAAATCCGTCTCCCGGTGTCCGTAATAAACCGCAGGATCAATTAGCACAGGATTAGAATTTAAATCACACAAATAGTTGCCTCCCCATAAATCACCATGCAAAAGACAAGGTTTTTCTTCGCTTCCTTCAAGTATTTCTTCAATTCTGTTTTCAAGAACCAGGAAACCATTCTTTAATTCATTTCCAACGAGTTGATTCTTTTCAGCTAATTTATATTGATATAACAATCGCTTGTTATAATAAAAATCTACCCAACTTTCTGCTTCGCTATTATTAGGCATGTTTAGCTGCGGAGTAGAACCTATGTAGTTGTTTTCTTTAAAACCAAATTTTAAGCTGGTTCTGCTATGCAGGTTTGCCAGTTGCTCACCAAAACGAACAAAAAAGAGATCATCTTTACGCCCTTGCTCGATATATTCCATTAATAAAAATTTTTCATCGGAAAGATATACTTCAGGCGTTCTGATACAAGCAGTTTTTCTAATTTCCTTTAATCCATTTGCTTCCTTAAAAAAGCCATCTGAATGTTCAGAACCTGTTTTAAGCAAACAAGTTCTTCCATCCTCTAACCTGATTAAATCTGTTTTGGCAATAGAACCTCCCGATACAGATTTCTGTTTCTGTATTGTGCATCCTGCCCAATCTTGTATTTTCTCAATAACTTGAGATTCTATCATCTATCAATCTGTTTTAATAATCCTTCACATGCATCTTCTAAAATATCCAGAACCAGTTCAAAACCATCGGCTCCCCCATAATATGGATCCGGAACAGAATGATAATGAGTATAACGGGTACAGAAATCAGTCATCGACTTTATTTTATCCAAATCGTTTTTATTTCTGGCCATACCTTCCAGATCTGAAACATTTTGTGTATCCATTCCCAAAATAATATCAAATTCATCAAAATCCCTGTTAGGATTAAATTGGCGAGCAATACTTGTTAAATCGTAATCTCTTTTTGCAGCATGTGTTCGCATTCTGCTATCTGCTCTTTCTCCTACATGCCAACCACCTGTTCCTGCAGAATCACATTCAAAGTATTCATCTAGCATGTTTATTTTTAAAAAACCATTCATAACAGCCTCGGCACTTGGCGATCGGCATATATTTCCCAAACAAACAAAAAGTAATTTCTTCTTCATTTAATAGAGTTAATTTGTTAAAAAATCAAATATATTTCCAAGCTGACTGGTTGTTCCCTTATACAATTCTGTATATAAACAGTTTGAGCAGGTAATGGTTGTAAATTTTTTATTCTGAACATCGAATATTTTTGCAAATCGACCTCCGGTTGCTCTAAACTCATCTGTTTCAAAATGATTACTCCCACACTTGGGACAAATATACTTTGATGTATTCATATTTGTGGATTAATGATATTAAATTAAAAATAATAAAAAAGACTATTATTACTATTTTCGGCAACGCTAAAATAAATAACATTTTTTTTACAGAAATATTCAGACTTAGGAGTCTTGTTTAATTTATTTTTTTTAAGTTTACTTGTATAAATTTCAAAGATGAAAAGGTATTTAATGCATATAAATACAAGTCGCTCTAATCGATTTTCTTCGATTAAGATTACTATGCAATCGATTCAACAATCCTTTTCTAATTATTCCCAAGTATTTCAGAACAATAACAACCAAGTCTATTGTTGCTGCTGTTGTTGTTAGCAGATAAATAATCTGTTTGACAACTTCTCTTTTAGGTTTACGAATGTGTTTGCCTAAAGCTTTGTATTTCAACATTTCAAAAATCATAAAATAATGAGCTACTTAAGTAAAGTAATGGACGATTTGCAATCTTCCAGAAAGAACAACGAAATTGACATGCCTTCCAGAGATTTAGCACAAAAGTTTGTTGAAGAAGCCATGAATACCTTATTCCCTATTAGCGCAAGAAGAAGCAAAAGTTGTTGCGCAGAAGAATCGCTACTTTATCAGATGGAAGCAACTCTAAAGTTATTACTTCTGCCAATAAATGATAAGCTTAATGATTCTATCGAGAAAGTTACACATGATTTTATGATAGAATTACCTGTTGTATACAGAGCCTTATTAAAGGATGCTGAAGCAATTCAAAAGTTCGATCCGGCAGCTGATACCATTGGTGAAGTGATTATAGCCTACCCTGGTTTTTTTGCCATTATGGTTTATCGAATAAGTAATATTCTTTACCAATTGGGTGTTCCTACCGTACCTCGACTAATGAGCGAATATGCGCATACCAGAACGGGAATTGATATTCATCCGGGAGCTACAATTGGCGAATCGTTCTTTATTGACCACGGAACCGGAGTTGTAATTGGCGAAACCGCAGTTATTAAAAATAATGTAAAGATATATCAGGGAGTTACACTTGGTGCTTTACAAGTAAGGAAAAGCCTGGCCAAGAAAAAACGTCACCCAACAGTTGAAGACAATGTAATTATTTATTCGAGTGCAACCATATTGGGTGGTGAAACTGTAATAGGCAGAAACAGCATTATTGGAGGGAACGTATGGTTAACCTCAAGTGTTGATTCAAATAGTATCGTATATCATAAGCACGAAACAAAGGTTAGAACAAACCTTGATGAAAGTAAAATAATAAATTTTCAAATTTAAATACCAATCAAAATGAGACTGAACACTATTTTAGAAGGTGTTGGAAATACACCTGTATTAAAGCTTAACAAAGTTTTTAATGGAGCAAATGTATGGATGAAATTGGAAAGAGCCAATCCTGCTGGTAGTATTAAGGACAGAATTGCCTTATCGATGGTGGAAACTGCCGAAAAAGATGGCTTGTTAAAACAAGGATCTGTTATCATTGAACCTACATCTGGTAATACTGGTGTAGGTTTAGCTATGGTTGCTGCTGTTAAAGGCTATAAATTGATATTGGTTATGCCCGAATCCATGTCGGTTGAAAGAAGAAGTTTAATGGCTGCATATGGTGCAGAATTCGTACTTACTCCACGAGAACTGGGAATGAAAGGAGCAATTGAAAAAGCTGAAGAGTTAATTTCTAAAAATGCCAATTCCTGGATGCCTTCGCAATTTGACAATGAAGCTAACGTAGACATTCACAGAACAACAACTGCTCAAGAGATAATCGCAGATTTTCCGGAAGGAATTGATTACCTGATCACTGGTGTAGGAACAGGTGGTCATATTAGTGGAGTAGCAGAAATATTGAAGCAAAAATTTCCAAAACTTAAAGTTCTTGCAGTTGAACCGGAAGCATCTCCTGTTATAAGTGGCGGAGATCCTGGCCCTCACCCATTACAAGGAATTGGGGCAGGTTTTATTCCTGAAAACCTGAATACTGAAATACTTGACGGTGCAATTCAGGTTAGCAAAGATGAAGCTTTTGCCAAAGCAAAGGAATTGGCTGTTAAGGAAGGTGTACTCACAGGCATTTCAACCGGAGCATCTATTGCTGCGGTAACGAAACATTTAAAAGTGATTGAGCCCGGAGCTACAGTACTTACGTTTAATTATGATACTGGAGAAAGGTATCTTTCCATTGAGGAATTGTTTTAAAACAAAAAGAGGCTGCATCATGAGTCATGATTAACTGACTGACAATTGAACATTTGAAAAAAGGTATACAACCTTACATTCGCAGGCATATTGCTTAAGCATCAAGCAACCGCAAAGAAAAATCCTTGATTTACAAATAAAAAAAAGGGCTGTTTCACCCATTTGAGACAGCCCCTTTGTTTTATTAATTGGAAACTTTCTTTGTCTTAATCGATATGACACCCGTTCCTCCTTGTACGCCATAAATTGCCGCGTCACTTCCCTTAATAATCCTAATGCTTTTAATATTACTGGTTGATAAAGCTTCAACATTAGATTGTGATGTCATTACACCATCTACTTCAAACCTTGCACCATTATTCCCATTAAGGGATGAAGGACCCCTTATTATCACTTCCCCATTAACTATTTGTAGTGAAGGAAATTCATTTCGAATAAGTTCTAAAACGGAAGTATATCTGGAATAATCCTTAATACCAGATCGTTCATTTACTAATTTTTCAAACTTTACTATATCGAGGATATGCCCTTTTTCAATTGCCATTTTTGAAGCCTCAGATGACTTTATTAATCTAAGTTTGGCAATGACCTGTTTAGTCCTCTTCTTTTTTACTTTGATTGTTAATTTATTAAAACCATCAGCTGTAATAATAAGTTTATCCTTGTCTTTACACATACAAGTAAATATACCTTCCTTATTTGTCAAAACAGAGACCTCACTTCCATAAATATTTACAGTTGCATTAACCACAGGAATGGAACTAAAAGCTACAACCTTTCCTGTTACTTCAATCTCTTGAGCAGATAGAACCAAGTTGGAAAAAGTGAATACCAATAGGAGTAAGACTAATTTTATTTTTTTCATCATTTAAAGGTTAGAATTAAACAATACTAAATATAGTATAAATAATTCCAATTATAAAGATTTAAAAAATCTTAAAATCCTCCTTATCTATGATAATTGTTTTGATTTTATCATCAACTTTAAATTCAAGTTTTAAAATAGAATATTTTGAAATTTGCTGTGTTGGAAACCACTTTTTCACACCTTCTTCTACTACAATCAATAGGCCGATATCATCTCCTAATGGAATGAATTGATCACTTGCCCCCTTGTATTCAACTAATCCTAGTTCTTTTTTTAAGGTATTGGCGATCTTGATGCAGTTCTTTACTGGCATACCAACTTCACAAATTGAGCTGATATGGTCTGAAGAAAAGGAACAATTCACCTCACTACTATCCCTTTCCCTTAGAATAAATTCCACAATATTCTTATCTGCATCATAGAAATAGATCGACTTTGCCTCCCAAGCAAAAAAATCAACAATAAAATGATCATTTCTCTGATTTGGAATCAGTTCGATAAATTCCATTAGAGATTGACAGACCTTTTCCATTCGGATATTTTGTAAGGCAAATGCAAAATGTATAGGATGCAAATTTTCTTCCAACTCTTCATGTATGATTACCTGCGAAGAACCCGCCTGAAACGAGAAACTTGCATCTGATCGATCAAGTAGTTTAAAGCCCAACTCAACAATGTAAAATTCATATTGAGCTTTTAAGTTATTGGTATATAATTGTAAAGTTCTGATTAACATTCTCTATCCATCATCTCTAATTGCCTCAATTGGTTTAACAGACATGGCTTTTTTGGCAGGTATAATTCCGGCACACAAACCAGCAAGTATTAAAATTACCAAAGCAATAATTGCAATATTAAAATCTACTTCAGGATTAGAAAACATACTTTCATCTCCCCCTCCACTCTTAATCGCTTTGGTTATTATTTCAAGAAGAAATACGCCAAAAACAAGTCCAATCCACCCTGCTATTGCTGTTAATACTACCGATTCGGTTAAAATTGAACTAATAATAACAGATGGAGAAGCTCCTAAAGCACGCTGAATTCCTATTTCCTTGGTACGTTTTTTCACAATAAACAGCATAATATTGCTTACGCCGATAATTCCGGCCAAAAGAGTACCAGTTCCTACAATCCATATTAATCCTGAAATTCCGATAAAAAGATTATTAATTTGAATAAATTCCTTCTCCACATTGTTGCTGCCAAAAGCACGCTCATCTTCGGGATGAATGGTGTGGCGCCTACGAAGTAAACCCTTCACCTTTTCTTCGACTAAAGTTGCTGAATATTCCTTTTTTGAAGTGATTGAATAATGTCCTACACGATTGCCATAATTGTAAGTTTTTTGCAAAGTAGTAAAAGGAATAATCACACATTGGTTTTGCCAGTCACCCCAACCCTGATTGTGCATGGATTTAAATGTACCTACAATTTGAAAATATACACCATTAATCTTAATGTATTCACCCAATGGTTCTTCTCCATCTTCAAATAAAACTTCAATAACTCGCTTGCCAATTACTACTGTTTTTCGCTTATCCTTTATATCAACTTCGTTTATAAACCTTCCTGATGTTATTGTAACCGGATCTATTTCATTTACTTCAGGAACATCGCCCA
>JAOARS010000327.1 GCA_025210415.1 Marinifilum sp.
AGTACTAAAATGATGAAAACAGATGAAAAAAATTTCTATACTCATATTTGTAATCGCTTTACCTTTTGCACTGTGGTCACAAAGTAAAGGTTTAATTTCCGGCAAGGTAAAAGATAAAGAAACAGGTGAAGTATTGCCGGGAGTAAATATCGTGATTGAAAGTTTAAATTTAGGAACGGCAACCAATGGCAAAGGAGAGTATTTAATCAAAAATATACCCTCAGGAAAGTACAAACTGAATGTGTCCTTTATAGGTTATTCTGTTTTGGAAAAAAAAATTGAGCTTAAAAATTCTAAAAGCTTACAACTAAACTTTCTGCTTGAAAAGCAAAGCCAAAATCTCGAACAAGTAACCGTTATTGCCAAAAGTGAAGCTCGTGAAATACGCGAACAAGCTACGCCTGTATCGGTTATCACAATGGATCAAATACAAGGAACGGTAAGCAATGTACAGGAGCTGCTCACCAAAACATCAGGCATAAAAATAAGAACATCGGGTGGGGTGGGCAGTGCCTCACGAATATCAGTACGTGGATTGGAAGGCAAGCGGGTTGGTTTTTTTATCAACGATACGCCTTTAAGCGATCAATCCGATTTTATTGATTTAAACGATATTCCTATAGATCTGATTGAACGTGTTGAAGTATATAAAGGTATTGTTCCTGCAAAATTTGGAGGCTCTGTTATGGGAGGAGCAGTGAACATCGTAACCAAAGAGTATCCTCCAAAATATGCCGATTTCAGTTATAGCCTGCAATCGTACAATACACACAATGTTAGTGCCGTATTTAAACGAAACAACAAAGAAAAAGGCTATGAATATGGTCTGGGAGGTTTTTATACCTATTCCGATAACGATTATACTTTCGAATCACCTTTTAGTCCTGGTTTAAAAATTAAAAGAGATCACGATTCTTTTGAGAAAAAGGCATTTGCAGGTGGCTTTAAAGCAAAAAAATGGTGGTTCGATGTGGTTGAATTGGAACCCTTTGTAGTTTTTACCAGAAAAGAAATACAAGGCATAGAGTACAATATACAGGAAGCCGTGAGCTATGCCAATGCCTACGGTATGGCAAACAAACTGGAAAAAGAAGATTTTTTAACTGAAGGGCTCGATCTCAATTTTACTTTAGTAAATGCTTTTACAGTTTTTAAGTTTCAGGACAAAGCGATGCAACGTTATAATTGGGACGGTAGTACCTATCCGGCTGTTACCAACCTTGGAGGCGAAATTGGCACCAATCCCAATGACTCCCGCAATAAGAAATATACACTTATACAAAAAACCAACCTCAATTACATTATCAACGAAAACAGTGCACTCAACTTTAATGCGGTATTTAATTACGCACACGGTATGCCCAAAGACGATTTAAAAGACCGGGCGGTGGGGCATAAAACCAATTTTAACAGCACGATGAATAGCTTTGTAAGCGGATTGAATTATGAAATAAATTTCTTTAACCGTAAACTCACCAATTCACTTACCGCAAAGCATTACTATTACAATATAAAAACCACTTTGGTTGATTTTTACACCTTTGCCAGAAAACCGCACGATTATAGTAAAAGCAACTTTGGTTTTAGCAATGCCATACGTTATAGGTTTACGCCCAAATTTTTGATAAAAGCTTCCTATGCTTACGATGTACGTCTACCGTCGGAAAATGAACTGTTGGGTGACGGTTTTATCATTGCACCTGCCGGCGATCTTGAACCCGAAAGGAACAAAAGTGTAAACTTAGGATTGATGTACGACCACACCAACCCTAATAACAAACGCTTGCAATTAGAGCTGAATGTGTTTTATATGGAATTGGAAAATATGATACGCTTTACTGGCGGCTTTCTGCAATCGCAATACCAAAATTTTGGGCAAATGCGCACCAAAGGTATTGAAGGTGATATTAAATGGGATGCCACCAGTTTTTTGTACCTCTATGCCAATGCCACCTACCAGGATTTGCGAGACACCCGCAAAAACGAACAAGGCTCAACCGCACCCAACCCAACTAAAGGTGACCGGATGCCCAATATTCCTTACCTGTATGCCAATGCAGGGTTCGAGCTACACAAAGAAAACCTGTTTGGCGGCAAAGAGCAAAACAGTAAATGTTATTTCGAAAGTCTGTTTGTTGAAGAATACTTTTATGATTTTGAGCAAAGTATCCAGCAAAAAAGACGTATTCCGCGTGCCTTATCCTTTAATATAGGACTGGAACATAGTTTTAAAAATAAAAACATAACCATAGGTTTACAGGTGAACAACCTGACCGACGAAAATTTAATATCAGAGTTTCAACGACCGCTTCCCGGCAGAACAGCTGGTATTAAACTGCGCTATATTTTCAGATAATGAATAAACGTAAAATGGTAAGTAATAAATAATTTTAAATAAACAGATATGAATACAACTCTAAGATTATCAGCCTTGTTTTTAGGCATTTTAGCTATTTTTTCGTCTTGCGAGAAAGATGACCCTGTAGAACCCATAATTGTTGCCAAAGGCGACATAGCTATTTTGGCTTCTGTACCCAATCCCGATGGACAGTCGGGCAGTACCTATTTTCAACTGATAAGTGATTTAACCTCAGAAACCTACGACAATAAAACAGCACTTCCATTTACGCTGACTGACCAGCTTGTTATGAGGGGGGAAGACATTTATGCGATGGCTTTTGCAGGAAGTGATGTGGTAAAAAAATACAGCCGTAATGCCAACAAAGAATTGTCCTTATCAGCGCAGTTAACCGTTGATGCCAATTCGGCACCTATCAGCATTGCTATTCAAAATGCCAATAAAGCTTATCTTTCTTTAATGAATAAAGGCAAAATATGGATTATTAATCCTTCTGCAATGACCAAAACGGGAGAAATAGACCTTACCTCCTATGGTGTGGGAGATCAAAACCCCGACCCTTCGCAACTTCTGATTCGTGACAATAGACTGTATGTGGCTCTTAATCAAATGGTAGGCGGTTATTATTCCGACCCCAAACGTCCTTATACAGATGTAGTGGTTATTAATACACAAACCGATAAGGTAGAAAAAATGATTACTCAAAATACAGCAGGTTTTTCTCAACCTACGCGTCCGTTTGACGATAAACAAATGTTTATGGACGAGAAAAAAGATATTTATATTGTTTGCACAAGTGGATTTGGCTTCGTGCCCGAACATAAAGCTGGCATCTTGCGCATTAAAAATGGCGAAACCGAGTTTGATGCAGGTTATGCCTTTAATTTAGGTGATGCCAATATTGCAGGAGAGTCAAATAATTTAAGTTGGTTGCCCTTTGTACAATATGCGGGCAATGGAAAGCTCTATGCACAGGCAGATATGCCTGCCTATTACAGCAACCCGCCCAATTTTATTGAAGACAAAAGTGTACTTCCTGTAGAGATTGATCTATATGCCAAAACCATTAAAAAACTGGATTTACCCCGAAGTAACAACTACGGTAGTGTAGGAATCTACAACAATAAAATTATATTCGGTTTAGCTTCCAACAATGAAAGTGGCTTTTTTACCTACGATTTGGATACAAAAGAAGCAAGTGCCAATGCCGTTGTAAAAACAACCGGTTTCCCGGCATTATTCAGAAATTTTGGTGAAAAATACTAAGGTAATAATCATTAAGAATGAATAGTAACAACCTAAAATCCGTATAAGGGTTTTAGGTTGTCTATAGAAAACTGACCTGTGCTTTTATCTATTTGTCTTAAAGGCAATATTTACACAATAGTTTCTTTGTATCATAACCTAAGGTTATTGTATAATAGGATAAGGTGAAGTCCTATTTGTAAAATTAAATAACTACAAATGAACACTAACAGTGCGACATGTATTAATATTTATTTTCATCTATTGACTGGTATATAGTACCTGTAAGAATTAAATGTTATATAGGTACTACTTTTGAAAAAGATGCTTATTGCTTTATAATTAACCTACTAACCTGAGTTCGATTAAAAATATTGTCACAGTTTGTACTGATTTTGAGTAGAAATTTTCTCAAATTTTCGAAGG
>JAOARS010000328.1 GCA_025210415.1 Marinifilum sp.
GTTCTTGTCCTTGTGGGGGTGCTTTTTCCTACCAAAAAGGTTGTAAAATAAGATTAGGAGTTATACTCCTCCTTAGCTCAGCTGGTTAGAGCACCTGACTGTTAATCAGGGGGTCCTAGGTTCAAGTCCTAGAGGGGGAGCACAGAAAGCCATCCATTTGTGATGGCTTTTTTAGTTTTGAAAATCAGTATTTTTTTGTTGTCACAATCACGAAAAGTTTTTTACACGTTATTTAGTTTGTGATATCCCGATATTCTTTCAGATTTTTTAAAGCAAATCTGAAATAAATCTGATTTTCTGTGATAAATATTTTTAATCGAAATCAGGTTATAAGGTATTGTTTTTAAAACAAACCATAAATCTTTGCTTCAACTTTATCTACAACACTGTTCAGGTCAGCCGGATTTTCAAGAAAATCGATGTTATCGGCATCTACAATTAGTAAGTTTCCATTCTTGTAGTTGGAAATCCAGTTTTCATATCTGTCATTTAAATTTTTCAAATAATCTAAACGGATTGTTTCTTCATAATCTCGGCCTCTCTTTTGAATTTGGTTCACAAGAGTAGGTACCGATGATCGTAGGTAAATTAATAAATCAGGAGCTTGTACCATTGAACTCATTAGTTGAAACAGATTACAATAATTCTGAAAATCGCGTTCCGACATTAAGTCCATATCGTATAAGTTGGGAGCAAAAATTTTTGCATCCTCAAAAATGGTACGATCCTGAACCACATTCTTGCCTGAATTTCGGATTTCCATAATCTGGTTAAATCGGCTTTTTAGGAAATAAATTTGCAAGTTGAATGACCAACGTTGCATATCGTCATAAAAATCATTCAAATAAGGATTTTCATCTACATCTTCGTAGTGAGCTTCCCAACCGTAATGTTTTGCTAAAAGTTCAGTTAAAGTAGTTTTTCCCGATCCTATGTTACCGGCTACGGCTATATGCATTGTTTTTAAATTATGAGTTATGAATGATAAATTATTAAATAGCAAATATTATAAGTTTATGAATTCAACTTATAATATTCATCATTTATAATTAAAAAAGTCCATGAAGTTGAGCATCAATCTTTGTAATAACTGAACTTAAATCCTTTGGATCGTTCAAAAAATCAATGTCATCAACATCAATAATTAAAAGTTTTCCATTCGTATATCCATTAATCCAGGCTTCATATCTTTCGTTAAGCCTTTTTAAATAATCCAATCGAATGGTTTCTTCGTAATCGCGACCTCTTGCTTGTATGTGCTCCACCAAAGTAGAAATAGAAGCTCTAAGGTATATTAACAAATCAGGAGCTTGAATTAATGGATTCATAATGTCGAAAAGTGACAAGTAGTTGTCAAAATCTCTTTTTGGCATCAAACTCATCGATTCAAGGTTAGGAGCGAAAATATAAGCATCTTCATATATTGTTCTGTCCTGTATGATATCTTTTCCTGATTCGCGAAGTGCTAAAACCTGGTTGAATCGGCTATTTAAAAAATGGATTTGTAAAGCGAACGACCATCGTTTCATATCATCATAAAAATCATTCAGATACGGATTGTCATCAACATCTTCGAAATGAGCTTCCCAGCCGTAATGTTTTGCCAATAATCTGGCCAGAGTTGTTTTACCGGCACCAATGTTTCCCGCTACAGCAATATGCATGTTTATGTTTAGTTTTATTGGAAAAATGCAAATAAAATTAATAATATTTTTCGGATATCAACCTCTTATTGGAGAGAATAAAATGCATTTTGTTTTTAATCAGAAGCTTAGCTTTTTAATTGATATGGATTTTTCATTGGAAATGAATATTTTATCCTTGTTGATCCTGATTGTTTTTTTTTCTGATGAGGCTTTTGAATAAATCATCTGATCCTCTTGATTTAAAGGTAGGTATTTATAAAATCCTTTTTCCTTCTGATAATAAATAAAGTTTCCCTGAACCTGAAAATCCTGAATTCCATTAATAATTAGCTTTCGAATAAACTGTCCGTTCTGATCTAATTGAAGAATACCGTTCTTTTCGAAGAGTAAATACAGATTGCTATTTTTCTCGCTAATTTTCATTATTTCAGAATTGCCAAAGAAAGATCCTAATAGCATTGATTGTTTGGTTATATTGCCATTGTTAGAAACATGTGTAGCTTGATTTTCTATTGAATTGTATATCCAAAATCCGCCATTTTGCGAATTGCAAACCAAGTCTGTTTCATTTATCGAAAAATCATACAAGTCAATTTCATTTCCAATCTTTGTTAATTTATTGTTCAAATAAACAAGTTGATTGAAATCTTGATAAAAAACGAGAATTCTTAATGGATCCGAAGTATCAATAAAACTAATATTTCCTAATGACGCATTGGAGTAATTATAGATTTTATTGGCATCAGCATCATATTTCGATAGTTCCGAATTTGTAACCACATAAATGTTGCCCAAATGGTCAACTTCAAAATAATCACAAGATGTAATGATTCCAGAAGTATCGGTAGAACAAAAAAGAGAGGCGAACCAAATAATTAAAAAATGCATGAGTAATTATTGATTATCCTGTAACAATTCTTCTATTAAGGTACGGTTATTGGACAAGCGGGGAACTTTGTTTTGCCCACCCAACTTACCTTTCGACTTTAACCAATTGTAAAATAATCCTTTTCTGGCAATTGTTACAATAGGTTTTTCAAGAGTAATATTTTTGTATCGCTTGGCTTCATAATCAGAATTTAAGCTCATTAATGCATTGTCGAGAATAAAGTTAAATTCTTCAATATTTTTAGGAGCTTGTTCAAATTCTATTAACCATTGATGAGTTCCTTTTTGATTCTTATCCATAAAAACAGGAGCAGCTGTATATTCCTTTATTACCGAATTTGTTTTGGAACAAGCTGTTTTCATTGCTTTTTCTGCATTGTCGATAATCAATTCCTCACCAAATGCATTAATGTACAACTTGGTTCTGCCTGATATTTTAAACTTAAATGGTTTTTTAGAAGTAAAATGAATGGTATCACCAATTTGATATCTCCACAAACCACCATTTGTTGTTATTAGCATTGCATAGTTTTTATAAAGCTCAACTTCTTCCAGACTTATTGCTTTGGGATGTTCATCGTTAATATTTTCCAAAGGAATAAATTCGTAATAAATGCCATAATCCAACATCAGTAACATCGATTCATCATCCGGATTGTCCTGAATTCCAAAAAATCCTTCAGACGCATTGTAAGTTTCCAGATAATTCATCTGCGGCAATGGCAATATTTCTTTAAACTGCTCTCTATACGGAGTAAAGCTTACCCCTCCATGTACAAATAACTCCAGATTTGGCCATATTTCATGAATATGATTTTTACCTGAAACCTTCAGAATATATTTCAGTAGCACCAAAAACCATGAAGGAACACCAGAAAGGCTTGTAACATTTTCATTTAAAGTAGCCTCGGTCATTTTGTGCAACTTCTCCTCCCATTCATCAAGTAAAACAATTGAAGTATCCGGAGTACGGATAAAATCGGCCCAAAAAGGAAGATTTTGAATGATAATTGCAGATAAATCGCCATAATATGAATCGTTCTGCATATTATTAATTTGATGACTACCTCCTAAAGTAAGGCCTTTACCGTAAAGAATACCTGTATCAGGATAAAGCGATGTATAAATGGCAAGAATATCTTTACCGCCTCTAAAATGACAATCTTCGAGAGCTTCTTTGCTAACAGGAATAAATTTACTTTTCGAATTTGTAGTACCCGACGATTTTGCAAACCATTTTATTTCCGAAGGCCAGAAGATATTTTGCTCGCCATTTCTTAAACGCTCAATATAATTTTCAATGTCTTCGTATGTTTGTACAGGAAGCCTTTCTTTAAAATCATGAAGAGATTGCATGGATTTAAAGTCGAACTTTCGCCCCCATTCTGTATCAGAAGCCTGATCGAGTAATTGGGAGAGTGTTTCTTTCTGAATATCTATTGGATACTCTTTGAAAAAATCTATTTGTGAAAGTCTTTTGGTATTTAACCAGCTGACAAGAGAGTTGATAAATGCCATTTTTAAACGTTTTTGCTGTCTTAAATATAGATATTTTTTAACATGTATATTGTCTTAGTTCATTCTAAATTAAGGGCGTTATGTTGGTTTTTCTTATCTTTGATCGACTATTATAACGATAACTAACCCATTATGAACATACTCGACATTTTAATCGGTCTACCATTGGTTTGGGCAATTTACAAAGGATTTACAAAAGGATTAATTATTGAGGTAGCAACTTTGCTGGCCTTAATATTAGGAATTTACGGAGCAATTCATTTTTCCGATTTTACTGCACAGTTTATTCAAAACAGGTTCGATTACCACTCTAATTATATGGGAATCATAGCTTTTGTAATAACATTTTTAGTAATTGTGATTGTTCTGAATGTTTTAGGTAAAATGATGAATTCGCTGGCTGAAGCAGTTTCATTAGGAATGATAAATCGCTTGTTAGGTGTTGTTTTTGGATTGGCAAAGGGCATTATCATTTTAAGCATTGTAGTTTACTTCGTTAACTTTTTAGATCAGAAATTTAATTTTATTTCAGAGGAAAAAAAGGAAGAGAGTTTGTTTTACCAGCCTTTTGTACAAATATCTGAAACACTTTTTGATATTTTTGATTCTGATTTGGGCGATACAACCAATAAAATAAAAGAAGAAGTTCAAAAACAATTACCTGTTGAAGTATGATGAACAGGATGAAGTTTTCTATTCAAAAATACTTGAATCGCCTGCCCAAAAGAAAAGTTCCGCATTTCGAAGGGTTTTGTGCAAATTGTAGCCATCCGGTAAGTGGTAAGTATTGTTCCAGTTGCGGACAATCTGTAAAGGAATTGCAAAGGCCTTTCATGACAATTGTTTCCGATTCTTTAGGTGATGCCTTATCTTTAGATAACAAGTTTTTCCATACTTTATTTCCTTTATTGTTACAACCCGGATTTCTTACCAAAGAATTTATGGCAGGTAAACGAGCCAGATATACGCCTCCATTTCGTTTGTATTTGTTCTTAACTTTTTTTGCCTTTCTGCTACTTTCCTATAATCACAAGCCTGATGCAGAAATGGGTAATCCTGTATTAATGGAAACTGAAGGGGGAGAGAAGTTGGATCTTATTTCACTTTTGGAAGAATTTGAAGATGGATCTGATGATACAGGGGAAGAAAAATCAGAAAAAGATATTTTACAAGTAGATTCCATTCTGGCAGATTCAGTTGATGAAATCAAATTGAAAAAAGGAATTTTCAAACTGAATATAGACAAGAAACCTTTTACGGGAGATTCTATACCAACAAACGATTCAGAGGTTGAAGAATCAAGTGTGTTGAATGATACTGATATCAAGAAATTGATTGAAATGTGGAAATTAAATCCAGCTTTGATGTTAGATAATGTATTCAAAAAATTGTCGCAAACATTGCTGTTTATTTTACCTGTATTTGCCTTATTGTTAGCCTTGTTTTATGTGCGCCAAAAGAGATATTTAATAGAGCATTTATTGATTTCATTGAATTTTCATTCATTTATTTTTGTGATTGTAATAATAAGCGAATTGATAATTCTTACTCAGGTTAAGTTTCTGCAATCAATTGCATTTTATTTGTATTTGCTAATCCCAATTCAGTTGTTTTTGGCTCTTAAATTTTATTACAAGCAAGCTTGGATAAAGACAACAATTAAATTTTTCATGTTATCGTTCTTCTACAATATTCTGTTGTTTACAGGTATTTTATATAGTTTGATCTCTTTAATTGATTAATTAAAAAATAGCTGACATTTCGAAAAGTTAAAATGTTTATCTTTGTTGGTCAAATATAATTTTGACAATAAGATCTGTAAGGAAAAAATATAGAAGGAATGAATTTTATAGAAGAACTGCAATGGCGCGGCATGATTCACGATATGATGCCGGGAATCGAAGAACAACTTGAAAAGGAATTGACATCAGCATACGTTGGAATTGACCCGACTGCGGATTCTTTACATATTGGCCATCTTGTTGGTGTTATGATGTTAAAGCATTTCCAGGTAGCCGGACATAAACCAATTGTTTTGGTTGGTGGCGCTACAGGTATGATTGGCGATCCATCAGGAAAATCACAGGAAAGAAACCTATTGGATGAAAGTACTCTTCGTCACAACCAGGAGTGTTTACGAACCCAGTTGTCAAAGTTTATGGATTTTGATTCTGAAGCAGAAAATGCTGCCGAAATGGTGAACAATTACGATTGGATGAAAGATTTTTCATTCCTTGATTTCATTCGTGATATCGGAAAGCACATCACCGTTAATTACATGATGAGTAAAGATTCGGTAAAGAAAAGATTAAGTGCTGATTCAAAATCAGGAATGTCTTTTACCGAGTTTACATACCAATTGGTTCAGGGAACCGATTTTTTGGAGTTGTACCGTTCTAAAAATTGTAAATTGCAAATGGGTGGATCGGATCAGTGGGGAAACATAACAACAGGAACCGAACTGATTAGAAGAAAAGAAGGAGGTACTGCTTGGGCCATTACTTGTCCGCTGATTACTAAAGCCGATGGAGGTAAGTTTGGTAAAACAGAATCCGGAAACATTTGGTTGGATCCTAAGCGTACATCTCCATACAAGTTTTATCAATTTTGGTTAAACACTTCTGATGAGGATGCTGAAAAATACATTAAGATTTTTACATTAATACCTCGTGAAGAGATTGCTACTTTGGTAGAAGAACACAAAGAAGCACCACACTTAAGAAAACTTCAGCAGCGATTGGCAAAAGAAGTAACTATCATGATTCACTCTGAAGAGGATTACAATACTGCGGTTGAAGCTTCTCAAATTTTATTTGGCAAAGCTACTGCAGATGTGCTAAAGAAGCTGGACGAAGATACATTTTTGTCTGTTTTTGAAGGGGTTCCTCAGTTTAATGTAGATAAATCAGAGTTTGAATCAGGAGTTGATATTTTGGAACTTTTGGCGGTTAAAACTGATGTTTTCCCATCGAAAGGAGAGCTGAGAAGATTGTTTAAAGGAAATGCGATTAGCATTAACAAAGAAAAGGAACAAAATTCGGAATTGCTCGTAACAAAGGATTATCTTATTGCTGATAAGTATTTACTTGTTCAGAAAGGGAAAAAGAATTATTTTCTTGTAGTAGCTTGTTAAATTAATGCTATTGCTTTATTTTTAGGAGGTAAAGATAAAAAAAGGAACTTAAATCAAAACAAAAAAGGAATTATATGAAACTATTAAAATATGCTTTAATTGTACTGTTTTCTGCCGGAATGATGAGTTGTGGTGGTAGTAGCGGTGGTGAAGACTTAGATTCAGAAGCACCAAAGGTTGAAATTACAAAACCAGTTTTAAATCCAACTACGGTTGTAGAAGCAGGTAAAGATTTAGATGTTAGTTTTAAAGCAACAGATAACATTGAATTAAAATCTTACACTCTTACCATTAATTATTCTGGCTCTAAATCTGTAAAACAAGTTGAAGAATTTAGTTTTAATAGTAATTCTGATAAAGATGCCGATGGAAAGGATCTACCTGAGATTTCTGGTAAAGAAAAAACAGTTTCATTTAAAATTGCGATTGCAGATGATGCTAAAGCAGGGCTTTATAAAATGATTGTTACTGTGAAAGATGCCAGTGGTAATACGAAACCAAACGAAGTTGTTTTTGAAATAAAAAGATAGAATTAATTACATTATGTATTTTAATAGGGTCGGCTAGCCGATCCTTTTTTATGCTTTAAATTCTATTCCGAACAACGAAATATCATCAACAACAGCTTTATTTTTTTTGCCTAGCTTTATATGCTTGGTTAAATCAAGAAAAGTATCGTGTAAGTTCTTATTATTTGCAAATAAATTGGTAATTAGCTGTAAACCAACTTGCATTTTATCTCCTTGTTCAAGTTCAATCAAACCATCGGTAAAGCAGAGTAGTTTTGAGTGATCTTGAATGCTAACTTCCCCAACCGATACAATTGGAATTTCATCGAGCATGCCCAATCCTATGCAACCTTTTTTAAGTTGAGTGGTTTCTTTTGTTTTGTAATTGTACAAAATAGGAGGATGATGACTTGCATTTACAAAACGAAGCTTTCTTGTAGTGTAATTATATATGCCAATAAAAAGTGTAAGAAATTTTTCGTCGCTGGAACTTTCACAAACTTTTTCATTCAACTTTTTCATCAATTCATCCAATGGAGTGTTCGGATTAAAAAGAGCTCGAAGAGTAGCTTGGAAATTCGACATGATTAATGCTGCCGGAATTCCTTTTCCCGAAACATCGCCAATACAAAACCCCAGCTCCTGATTGTTAAAATTGATAAAATCGTAATAATCACCACCAATTTCGAAGTGTGGCTGATAGTAACCTTGAGATGAAATATACTCGTTTTGTGGCAGTGAATTTTGGCTTGGAATTAATAAATTTTGAATTTTAGATGCTACTTCCATTTCTTTTTTAATGGCTTCTTGGGCAAGCAATTGTTTGTGCATTCGCTTGTTTTCCATGGCCACAATAATAATGTTCGAAATGGTTTGTATAAATGTTAAATGCTTAATTGCCGGACTCATTCCTTCCATCTCTTCATCTAAATCGCCAATTAAAATATAGGCAAGGACAGAGTTTTTGTGAAAAACCGGAATTAAGAAGTCAAAACTACGCAAATGCTCAGGAAAATCGGTAGAAATATAAGTGATTTCATCATGACTGGTTAAATCAGGCTTAATTTTAATTTTGTCGATAATGTCATTACAAATACCTGATACTAGTAATTTTTCCCATGATGAATTGAGTTTGAAAACAGCAATTTTTCCAATTTTAAGCTCGTTAAATAAAATATTTTCATATTGTTTTAACAGATCATCAA
>JAOARS010000329.1 GCA_025210415.1 Marinifilum sp.
AACCATAACTACAGTGTAAATATTTGGGGATCTGAATTAGTGACTGTAATGTATTAAATATAAGGATTTAGGTGGCGTATTGTTCTGACTTTTGTCAATGATTTGCTTCTGACTTTTTAATTTTTATTTAGAATAAATATGATGTAGGCTGTGTCCCTTTTTTTGATGACCTTTCTATGGATATGGTGAGCTTTTGGTCATGGCATTCTTTTTACTACTAGATTATGGATATTTACATACTTAGAAGTCTTGTTTATAATAATCAAGGTCCTCTAAGTATGTATGAGATTATCTTTATGTATTATATCCTCTGATTTCAAAGTTCATTGATGGAGGTGGCATCATTACTTTTTGTTTACCTTCTTGTTTTGCAAAAACGATGGTTCCATCATCAAATATGTATTTATATGTGGTGATGAATTCGCTTATTTTATCACCAACAATGTCTTCACATTTTGTAAGTATCCAGTCAGAGTCAACTTTTGGATCATACCATCTAGAATTTATTTCAGCAGTAGATCTTGTTCTTTTTTGTTTAAAGAAATTGATTTTCTCTTTCGTATGTTCTTTGGAAGCTTCAGGAGTAGGTACAGCACTATCATAAAGTGGGTCGGGAAATCCTTCTGCTTTACGACGATCAAAATCTCTTTGACGATATGGATCGAAAGCAGATCCAGGTGGCAATGGCCTATTCTTATCCATATACCATACCATAAAGGATAGCTTTTCATAACAAAATACACGACTACCAGAAAGAACCACATAAGTTGGAAACCAAGTTGGACCGAGTAGAATTAAAACAGATCTTTGTCCCATTGCAAAAATCGCTTTCTCAAATGGCATGGTGCAGTTTTTCATCCATAGCCATCCAGAAAAGGTGATGGTTCCGTCCATTCGATTTAGAATTAATTCTTTCTTTTTGGTAAAATAATATAGAATACATAATAATGTACCTATAATCGATAAGATATACAGAAATAGAGCGAATCCTACCAAGTCATTGTCATCGGTGAAAATAGCAAGACCAGAGAAATTCAAGAAAATTATAAATAAAGCTAGTCCTATAATTTCTGCACCTTCTTTGCCAACAGGTTCACTATAAAAATGATCGTCTGCATATAATATATGTTTTGACTTGGGGCCTACTAACCCTTTCCCCCTATAAAATGCTTCTTTATATATATAATGTTCTAACCAATTAGAGTTTCTGGTATATTCATACTTGTATTTTGGATGTGTAATAGGTCTATATAATTGATGTTTTATTTCCATGAATCTGCTTGTTTTAATTGTTTGAGAGGTAAAATCTTCACTTTCTCTGTCTGATCGTCAGCGATAAGTTTACATATTCCTACTTCTGTACTTCCTAGATGGAATTTTACTCCCATATATCTACTATGATTGTTAAGACTTAGGGGAAATTTAGGACCATTTGTATTAATTACTTGTAGTGCGAATAGTATTTCACTCTGAGCTGAAACTTTCTCTCTTAAGTGCAAAGGAATGCTAAAGTTATATCTGATATGAAAATTATTTTTATCGTCGTTTTCCATATGAAATGCTGCAAGGCTTATATCTTTGGGAAGATTTATTTCATTTCCTCTATTTATGCCATTCGGGTATAAATAGAGTTCCATATTCTTTTGTAGATCACTATGTTCATTTACAAATTTAGAGAAAGTCATCTCAATGGCAAAAGTGTAATATTGATGTATTGCTACTAATAATGAAAGTCCTCTTTGGCCAATAGGAGATGTTGAATGATACTCATTGACTATTTCTAAGGTTTTAAAACTTATGGTAGGACATACAATTAAGTCAAATAATAGTGCCAATGCGCTGGTCGGATTCATATAATCTTTTAGTGAAGGATCTTCTTCTATAAACTTCTTACTTCTTTCAATAAGTTTTTTAGAGTAGTCTACTGGAAAAAGATTCTGGTCGTTGGGAAAAGCTTCATGATCACGTAATATACAGTGTTTAAAGTAGCGTTCAAGATCGCTATCTTTAAGCTTCGTTGCTAAAGTATAGAATATTGTACCCAATAAAGCAGCAAACCAACCAATTGGTCCTGCAGCACTGCATGAAGACCAAATTAATGGAATCACAGTGGAGGTAGCAAAGGAAACTCCAGCCAAAGCGTTTGCAATTCCTGCATCTGTATCATAATCATTAAAGCTTACATAGGAATCATAGAGTGAGAGTCCTGCCGTAATAGTTCCCCCGAGAGTACCAAAAAAACTTACTTTTTGTCCCAATTTTCCGAGTGGTTTACACATTAATTGGGGATGAGCTGCATTCATATGATTAAAATTGGATATATGTAATCGCAAAGCAGCTTCGCTTAAATCAGAACCAATACCCAATGCATTCATGAATGATTTACCATTAGGATCTTCTATATAGCCCTGAAGTGCATTTGAGAAATTAAGAATTTGCAACCCTGTAAGTACTCCTGTAAATGGTTTGCTTTCAAGTAGCTGCCCTGCTGCTATGTTTCGCTTGTTTTTAGCCACCTCTAGTGTAGACACTTCATCTCCATTCATCATCACAGGAAGATTTATTTCGGTTCTTCCAAATTTCCGTGAGATCATTTTTTCTGGACCATGTATGATTCGAGTAATTTCTTTCTTCCCACTATATTTCCCAAATTTAACGAGTTTGTCATCTAGTTCTCCGCCGATTCTATCCAAGTTCATTTTAAGTTCACCATTTCTTACTTCAAAAGTATTTTGGTTAAAAACATGTACATCATTTTTGAATCTTTTGAAAATAAAATTTGCTTTATATCGTATTATTTTGTGGTGTACTCCATTTTTATCTGGTCTACATTCATAGACAAGTTCTTTTAATACATCCAAACGATTCTTATACACTCCCGCGATCTTATTGCTGATATCAATTTTATTGACACTATTTACGTTGGTGATATTTAGTTGCCCTGAAATTATGGCGTATAGAGGTTCTTGTCCATTATAAAAAGGAGCACGACTTTTAAGGCCATCTATAGGATCTTTAGGTGACTCGCAGGTGTTGGTGTATTGATAAACTAGCTCTTGCCATTTATCAACCTCTTGGGGGATGTCTTTCTTTAAAGTGAAGAGTTTATCTACCTTATGGGGCTCTATTAGAAGTGCATTGATGGCTTCTAATAGAAGTGCTTTCCCTGTTAGAGTATTATTGGGACAGTTATGAAGAAAATCATCTAGTGTTTCTCTCACGTATTTAGACGAAAGAAATGTTCCGTAAGCATCTCTGATTTTATTAATCTCTTTGCGCATCTTTTTTCTTTCGTGTACTCCAAGAATTGTTTCGACTTTCTTTCTATCTACACCATATCCAATATGTTCTAATTCTTTGTAATAAGGAATGTTACTTTTAATTTCATCTTGTTTTGCCTTTAAAGCATATCCTGATATCGTAGCTTTCTGTTGGTCTGAAAGGTTATATGTCCATTTTTTTGTCTTTTTATTTAGGATTTTTAGATGATCTTTATGTTCATACGGATCATGTGTATCATTGAAATTTATCCCAGGTTTTCCTCCATCATATTTTTCTGTGTTGCTTCTAGATTCATAAACATATTTATATGTGGTTGAAGCCAAAATAAACAACGATAGGTAGTCGATATCAACTTCTGTTGGTTGTAATATTTTTTGAGCATATCGTTCTTTCACCTCTTCAATTGTTTCTCCAGTCTGAATGGCATCAACAAAAGTTTTAAAGTCTAGTAACTTTTTGTCTAAATGTCGATAAATATCTAAAAGGCAAGGCAATGGAGTTTGTAAGGTGATAAACATATCCTCTTTTTTTGCTTCAGAATCTTTCTGAAGGTCAGATTTATTACCAGCATAAATTTCATGCCAAGCAGGGACATGTAATAGTTTTTCTATTTTAAAATCGTCTTGCCCCATACAGAACATATGATTATATGGTACTATATCAGAGGTTGTTGGTTCTTCATTCTGTTTAAATCCAGTACATTTAATTTTTATCATACGCTCGTTACGTCGTTTTTTATCTGTACGCATTAAATGGTGATAGTCGATACTCCATTGTACTAGAGAATAAGCAACCCATAATTCGGTGTCTGGATCGAAGATAAGTTGTTTTATTGTTTTGTTGGATGCCTCCCTTTCGTCAGTCCATTTTTCCCAATAGACGGGGAAATAGTTTCCGACATTGTCGATCATTATTTCCCACCACAAATCGGGATTGTTGGCATCCATCAGATAGAGATAGCCATCCGTAAGAGTAGTACGACCATAATAGAAACCGTCTACGTTTGGTGCACCGTTAGGAAAAAGTTCTTTTGGTTGTTTTTCAATTTCTCCTGTATAATCAAAGACATAATACCTTTGATCATTTTTCATACTATTGGGAAAGAGAGCATATCTAAAGAAATGAAGTTTTATTCCTGTTCGATGTACATTCAATTCTGGGCTCCATTTTTTCTTAGCCCCTTTCATAGAAGCTTTAAATTTATAAGTGCATACTTTCGTTTGGAATTGTTTTTTTTGCTTTTGTGCAAGCGTTAGGCTATTATTTCCCATTAGATCATTCTTTTGTGGTGTTTTTTGAATGATGTTCTTCTACCTCCCATTCTAATTCTACTTTATTGTCTTGGACAGTCCCTTTCAAAGTAATCGTATCTACTTCGTTGGTTGATACAATAACGTTATTAAGATCTTGTTTTTCGATATCAAATGTAATCTCTTCTCCTTCATCAACATTCAGCACACTAGCACTCAGTATTACTTTTTTTGTCACCAAAGTTTTATTGATGATGGCTGTATCTTTTTTCCAATGGAGATTGTAAAGGCAGGGGGCTCCATTTTTACTTTTTGCTTCTTCGATGTTCTGTTTTTGGTTATGATGAGCTTGATGTAGACTATCAAGGTTTTTACTTCCGGTAAAGGTATCCTTGAGTCTATTGGCTATCACTTCACGTTTTTTTATCTCTGGTATGGGAATTTCTTTGAGTGGAACAAATGCTTTTGATGGACTTTTTGAGCCAATGATTACAGTTGCATCTCCTTCTATAACTACTCCTCCGTGAGCTGTTTTACAACCTACCGTTGCTACTGGTACTCCATTGATTAGTACAGTAGGTTCTCCCTCTATAATGGTGTCTGGAGTTCCTGTACACATACATGTATCTCCCATTAAGGCTACTGGTCTTCCGTTGACTAATACATTTGATGCTCCTGGTCCTATGATTGGACCTCCCACATGAGGAGTGGTGCCTGTTACCATTGGACATGCATGGTTACTGCCCAATGTTGCTATTGGTTTTCCTGCCATAATCTTTACTATTTATTCGGTGATTACCCTTTTTTATCTTGTAAAATTATTTGTGTGTATTTTTATGTTAAAATTACATAATATTTTAACATTTGGAAATAGTTGAGAGAAAATATAATTAATGGTCGTTTGGATAAACTCAGTATAATAGAAGTATTTAGTGTCTGTTTTTGTGAGGTGTGTGATTTGTAAATGAGTTTAATAAATAAAATGGTTAAATAATGACCTTAGCAGATGATGTACATTAAATCCTTTTTGTAGATCGTAACGAAGTTCTTATGTGTCGAAAATTGTATAGTTTCATAAATGATTTTGACATTTTAGTAACACTTCCTGTGGATTTAGTATTATACAATCATTTGCCTTTATGAAGTTTGAATGTCTTTTTTTGATATTGTGAACTTGAACTGGATGTATTGGTTGATCGATGGAGTCTCCTTTTAACGCAGTGTGCCTGTTTTAATCGTCTGATGCAGCTTTTTCGCATCTTTACAGTTGATTAAAAACAGATACTACTTTTACCTTATTAGGACATCTAACGATAAAATGTAGGTAGTATTCGCCTTCACAACATTAGTTTTAATACTTCTTAAAATCCCCTTTACTGTAGTGTTTTTATTTCTGTACACGTTTAAAAGTATAGATTTCAGAACCATTGTCATTACTGTATATAACGATTGTACTTTAGTTGTTCTGTCGATTGAATTATATGGCTAATATTAAATGGTTGAACTTTAATATAACTATCGTGCGATTTAAAATTCATCCGATTATTGGTCATCATAGTGAGTGTATTTAGACCAAGTGTAACCTACTGTATTTAGAAAGAGAACAGTAAGTGGTGTATGAAGCAGAAATAGGATTCAATTATATTTCAATAGCTAAATCAATTTTGTATTTTTGCCCCCAAATTAAGATTGTACTAAATGGGTTTACAAGAAGAGATTAATAGAAGGCGCACCTTTGCTATTGTCAGTCACCCCGATGCTGGTAAGACAACATTGAC
>JAOARS010000330.1 GCA_025210415.1 Marinifilum sp.
GTTTTGTGAAGTTCAGGAAATGAATTCTAAAGAATTGAAAGAAACTGATGGGGAAATAATACCGATTGTGAAAATATATGAGCCACTACTTCGCAAGTTCGCACTGCCTAACATTTTTTACATCGGCATTATACTATTTTCTAAAATGACTCATTCTATGTTAATATGATTGGCTGAAGTAGTGTGAGCATTTCAAAATATAAAAACCTTAATAATCAGCACTAAAATAAAGTGGAATGAATGAGTGAAGCAACTAATCGGTATAATTCAACAATTCCTTATTTTAAGAAAAGAAAGATTAAATGAAAAAAATATTTCCAAAAGAAATCATATCCCAAACGACCGAAGCGCATTTTGCAAGATTTAACTCGAAAGTAAAAATAATATACTTGCTTGTTTTATTATTGCTGATATGTGTAGTGGTAATTCTACCTTTGGTAAATGTCAATATTACTCAACAAGGAAGGGGTACAATACGCAGTTTAAACGAAAATAACAATGTTCTTGCTGCCATATACGGACAAGTGGCGGAAAATAGAATGCACGAAAATCTGCTTGTAAGCACAGGAGATACGCTATTGGTTTTGAATGTAGAAAAAGTAGAAAATGAAATTGTATCGATTCAAGACAGATTAGAATTGAATAAAAAATATCAGGCAGATTTAAACTCTCTTTTACGAGGAAATTCCAGAGTGCTAAACTCTTTCTTGTATCAGAACGAATTGGCCGAATACAAGCAAAAACTGGTTGAATTAGATGCAGCCATAAAACAAAAGACAAAAGATTATAGAATTAATAAGGAGTTGTTTAAAAAAGAAGTTGTGGCTAAAGTAGATTTCGAGAAAATTGAATATACTTGGCAACAAGCTCTTCAGAACAAAGAATTGTATCTAAAGCAAAAAACACTTCAGTGGCAAACTTCTTTACGAGATTTAAAACATGAAAATATGGAATTGGAATCTCGTATAGCCCGTAATAACAAAGAGAAACAAAATTATATCATTACGGCTCCTGTTACAGGAACAATTACTCATTTTACCGGAGTTCAGAAAGGAAATTTTATTGCTCCCGGCCAAAGTATTGCTCAAATATCGCCTAAAAGCGAATTGATTGTAGAATGTTACTTGTCTCCATCGGATATTGGTTATATCCGTAAGGATATGATAGTTAATTTTCAGTTAGATGCATTCAATTACAACCAATGGGGATTGGCAAATGGTAAAGTAATGGAAATTTCGCCAGACATATTTCAAGTTGAAAACAATGCTTTCTTTAAAGTGCGATGCAGTTTGGATCAAAAACAACTGACCCTTAAAAATGGGTACGAAGGAAATTTGAAGAAAGGAATGAGTTTAACAGCTCGTTTTCATGTAACGGAACGAACCCTGTTTCAATTGTTGTACGACAAAGTAGATGATTGGCTAAACCCTCGATTAAAAAGTTGATTTTAATAGGCTAATTCCGGTGTTTTTCTCAGATCTAAAATCTTACATCTCAAATCTAAATAATGAGTATTAAAATAAAACAACACGATATTACCGACTGTGGAGCAGCTTGTTTGGCTTCCATTTCGGCACACCATAAGTTAAAACTGCCAATCTCAAGAATCAGGCAAATGGCAGGTACCGATAAGAAAGGTACCAATGCTTTGGGTTTGGTTAAGGCAGCTGAAAAACTTGGTTTTACGACCAAAGGTGTACGAGGAGGCCTGGATAGTTTACCCAAAATACCTTTACCTGCCATTGCTCATGTAGTTGTTAAGGAAGTTTTGCAACACTATGTTGTAATATATAAGGTTACCGACAAGTATATTGAAATAATGGATCCGGGTGATGGACAGATTCACAAGAAAAGTATAGCTGAATTTGAGAAAGAATGGACCGGAGTTTTGATTTTGATGGTTCCCAGTGAGAGTTTTGTGAAAAAAGATGAGAAAGTTTCCAATATCTCCCGTTTCTTTTTTCTGTTAAAGCCACACAAAAGCATTTTGTTCCAAGCTCTGTTTGGAGCCATTGTTTATACTGTATTAGGATTATCAACCTCCATATACATACAAAAATTAACTGATTTTGTTTTGGTTGATGGTAACAAAAATCTTCTTAACCTGTTGAGTATAGGGATGGTGATTTTGGTGATTTTTCAAATATTTATTGGAACATCGAAAACAGTAATGGTTTTGAAAACGGGGCAGTTAATTGATTCCCGTTTGATTTTGGGTTATTACAAACATCTGCTAAAATTGCCACAACGCTTTTTCGATACCATGCGAATAGGTGAGATCATTTCTCGTATTAATGATGCTGTTAAGATCAGGGCATTTATAAATGATACGGCAATCAATTTAATCGTAAATGGCTTTATTGTATTTTTTTCTTTTGCATTAATGTTTATCTACTCGTGGAAATTGGCTTTGGCAATGGCTTTAATTATTCCGTTGTATACTTTGGTGTATTTTATTACCAACAGGCTAAATAAAAAGCAGGAACGAAAGGTAATGGAACGAGCAGCCGATTTGGAAACACAATTGGTAGAATCGCTCAATTCAGTAAAAACCATTAAGCAATTGAGTTTAGAAGATTTTGCCAATCTAAAAACAGAAACTCGCTTTATCAACCTGCTGCAAACAGGTTACAAATCAGGCTTAAATGCAATATTTTCAGGAAACTCTTCGGAGTTTTTAAGCCGAATCTTCACCATTGTTCTTTTGTGGTTTGGTGGTTACTTGGTAATCGATCAGACCATAACTCCCGGTGAATTGATGTCCTTTTATGCCATTATTGGGTATTTTACAGGGCCGGTTGCCGAATTAATAGGGATGAATAAGTCTGTACAAAATGCTTTGATTGCAGCAGACCGTTTGTTTGAAATTATGGATTTGGAACGCGAGGAAGAAGAAAATAGGTTTGAATTGGAGAAGAAGCATAAAGGCGATCTTGTTTTTCAGGATGTAGCTTTTAGTTATGGAACTCGTGTTGATGTATTCGAAAAATTCAATATGCAAATTCCTCAAGGGAAAATTACTGCCATTATTGGTGAAAGTGGTTCGGGTAAAACAACTATTGCAGCTTTGTTACAAAAGCTTTACCCGTTAAATGGTGGCAATATTTACATTGGCAATGTAAATATCAAATATGCTTCGAATGAAAGTTTGAGAAATTATATAGGCATTGTACCTCAGAATTTAGACCTGTTTGCAGGCAATGTAATTGAAAATATTGCAGTGGGCGAATTTCAGCCCAATATGGAACGCATATTGGAAATTTGCAAGCAAATAGGAATATTGAATTTTATCGAAGATTTACCCAATGGTTTTCAAACTTGGCTGGGCGAAAATGGTGCATCCCTTTCAGGCGGACAAAAACAACGATTGGCCATTGCGCGAGCATTGTATCGCGATCCGCAGGTATTAATTCTTGATGAGGCTACATCATCATTAGATTCCATTTCGGAAGAGCAGGTGCAAAATTGTATTCAGGATTTAAAAGCTCAGGGAAAAACCATTGTTTTAATTGCACACCGTTTGGGTACCGTACTGCAATCCGATAAAATTATTGTTTTGGAAAAAGGTAAGCTAATGGAAGAAGGTTCGCATGCGGAATTGTACGAAAAACAAGGAAAATATTATAACATGTGGCAAAAACAGATGCCCGGGATTTATTGTAATGAATAGAATTTTAGCAAATACCAATAGATTATGAATGAAATTAAATATTTGGAAAGATTAAAGCGGATTAATGAAATTATAAAATCGAAAAGTAGTGGAACGCCTAAAGAATTTTCTCAAAAATTAAGAATTTCGGAAAGCCATTTATACTGTTGTATTAACGAAATGAAAGAGATGGGAGTACCTGTTGATTATGATCGAAATTTGCATTACTACTATTATACCAAAGAATTCGATTTAAAAGTGAGCTATTCGATACAGCTGATTTCGGAAGAAGAGTGTAAACAAATATGTGGAGGTTTTTCAATAAAAAAAGGCTCACTACTTTTTTATCAGAGTGGGCGATAATATATTTACAAGTGTTATTCAAATTTGGCCAATACGAATACGAAAAGTGTAGGTTAGAATAAAAAAAGCCCGAAAAACAGAAGTGTTTTGGCGAACCCATGCTGTTTCGGATTTAGCTAAAAAGCCTGCACAAAATTAAATGATTTATTAACAATTTAAAATTTTGTGAAAATGAAAAATTTAGAAGAATTTGGAGTTCAGGAAATGAA
>JAOARS010000331.1 GCA_025210415.1 Marinifilum sp.
GAAAGTGATGCTTATGATGGTTTGTCGAAGCTAAGCTCATTGGAATTGCAACAAGATTTAGATGATTTGAACTTAAGTTTGGAAAACAGGATCAAATCTAAAAGAAGAAAATCTTTGGTATGGTTGCCATATGCAGCTAGTATTGTAATTATTCTGGGATTAAGTTTTGTCTTGTACTATATCAATCAAACGCCAAGTGTAAATGAGTTTGTAAGTCAGGATATTGAAAAATCACAAGCTGAAGTTGAAATTAAAAAATCACCTGTTTCATCAACAGATACTTTAAAGGAAGAAATAGATAAAAAAAGCAGACAAGCAGAAGAATTTGTAATTGCTGACGAAGAGGAGTTTGATGATGCAGAGTTTGAAATTGTAACAATTGAAGAAGATGAAGATATTGCTTTTGTTGAAGAGGTTCGAGATGTGGAAATGCAAAAAAGTAAGTCTCTTGTAAGAGCAATAGAAGTAAAACAAGATCAAGCGTCTGAAATTACAAATAACAAAATAGAGGAGGCACTTAGTGGTAAAGTAGCTGGAGTGGCTACCAGTAAAAAGGAGGCAGGAATAAAAATCAGAGGCGTTTCAAAGATCTTAAACGATAAAGCAATAAGAAAAATTTCGGGACAGGTTGTTGATGGAAATCAGGAGCCACTAACAGGTGTGAGTATTGTTGTAAAGGGAACAGAACAAGGTGTTACAACAGATATTGATGGTAATTTTACAATGAGTTTGATTGATACCAATTCTGATTATAAGTTGGCTGCGTCTTTTGTGGGTTTTGAGACTCAAGAGTTTGATGTTTCAGATTCTTTACTTGTAGTTTTGGAGCAGGATAGTGCTGGGCTAAATGAAGTAGTTGTAACTGGATATAGTTCGCAAGAGAAGACTACTACGAATTCAGTAGCAGGGGTAGAAATGGATCAACCAACCAAGATATGGAACAATGCCCGACCATCTCAATCTAAAAACATATCAGAATATAAGGAGAAATTGACTTCGGATCTTCAGTATGAATTTAGAAATCAATTAAAAGGAAAATATAAAGTTAAGGTTTCCTTTACGGTTAATAGTTACGGAACCATAAGTGATATTCGAATTAAGGGAGATAAAAACCAAGAACTTTATGAAAAAATCAAAACATTAATTAATAATGGAGAGAAATGGTTTCCTGCAGAATCAAATGAAACCTCTGTTGATTCGAAAGTTCGATTTACTCTTCGGATGAATTTTAATTAATTATGCCAATTAATAGCTGAAAATATCATGAAAAAGACAAGTATATTCTTTCTAATGTAAGCCGTTGTTTCCGGGAATGGAGTTTGGAATATTTATCTCATCTTGGACATGCGAAATTATAAATTTCTTGCTCACTTTATCTCAGATTGTAAATCTGAGGCAGCTTTAGTTCAAGTCTTGGTTTGCATAATTATATGAATCAAGAGTCAAAGCACAAAAATGGTAAGAATATTTAAAGTTATGATATTAATGATCTCACTTTAGGTGAGGGTATCAATAAAGCCAGAAGTTAGGTAAAATCTGATTTGCTAGAATACGATCCGATCGGTATTACTTTTTATTGATTAGATATACTCCCAAAAGAATTCCAGACATACAAGCAAGATGAAGTAGGGTAATGTTTTCTCCATCTACAACACCCCAGAAAATTGCAAATATTGGTATAATATAAGTTACCGATGAAGCATATATTGCAGAAATATGCCTGATTAAACTATTCATTAATAGCATTGCCAAAGCAGTTCCTATGATTCCGAGAGCAGCTAAAGCCAAGAAATGAATTGGCCAATTTGGAACGGCAAAGACTGGTTGAAAATCTGTTGTTAGCAAATAAATTAAAGCTGCCGGGCCTGTAAAGAAAAATGAAAGCGATGTAATTTGAACGCCCGATAAATGGGATAACTTTGCTTTTATTGTGTTGATATTAATACCATAAAAAGTGGTTGCCAGAATAATAAGCAATGCATAACTGTTAATACTGCCAAAACTTAATTCTTTTCCTGAGCTTATTAAGCCCAACGCACCAAATAATCCTACAACTAATCCAACAGTTTGTAACCATTTAAATTTGGTTTTAAAAAATAAAATTCCAACCAAAAGAGTAAATAATGGAGTAAGAGAATTTAGCATTCCTGCCAATGCACTGTCAATTTGTGTTTGTGCTTTTGTAAATAAAAATGCAGGAATAAAGCTTCCAATAAATCCTGCCACCAAAAGACTGGGAAGATCTTTTCTTTGAAGAAATTTTAAATTCTTAATAGAGTATGGGAGCAATACAAGCGACGCCAAAAGCATTCTAATTCCTGCAGCTTGTTCGCTGGTAAAGCTTTTCAATCCGATTTTCATTAATATAAAAGAACTTCCCCAAACAAAAGCCAGTAGTATAAGAATGGTAAGTTGAAACCAAGGTTTTTTCCAGTGCATGCTGTGTGATTTTAGGAACCCGAAAATACAGTATTCTAATGACCATTGCAACCGAAAAATTGACAAGTATTTATAAAATAAAACCCCGGCGTAGTAGGGCCGGGGGTTCTGTGTGTATAACAGACTGTTGCTTTTTTGCAGAAAATCAACTTCGATTGATAAATTTAATAGGGCGATTTCCAATTCTGTTTACTCTTCTACCTATTTATTCCGAAAAAACAGAAAAGGTAACCCTAAGAATCAAAGTTTTTTTAAATTTTTTATTGTGTGAGATAAAATTTCCAACCCTTCTCTTAACATAGAATTAGGACATCCGATATTTAATCTCATGTATCCATTTCCTTCTTTACCAAAAGTGGTTCCTTTGTTTAGTGCTAAATTACCTTTTTCTATCAGGATTTGATTCAATTTTTCAGAACTTATTCCAAGTTTTCTGCAATCTAACCATAATAAATAAGTTGCTTCGGGTTCAACTAGTTTTATTTCAGGAATATTTTTTTCTAAAAAATCTCGTACAAAATCAACATTGCCTTGCAGGTAATCCAAAAGTTGTTCTAACCAATCTGCTCCGTGTTCATAACCTGCTTGCATGGCAACGTGGCCAAATAGATTTCCTGAATCCAAATGCATTGCGCACAGTAGTTTCTCATATGTTTTTTTTAGCTGTTGATTGGGAATAATAATTACAGAACTGGCTAATCCTGCAACATTAAATGTTTTCGAAGGTGCAATGCAAGTAATTGTTCTGTTGGCCAAATCATCCGATAAAGATGCCAATACAATGTGCTTGTGTTTTTTGTAAATCAAATCCTGATGTATTTCATCGGAAATGATTAAAAAGTCGTATATGGCAGCTAATTCACCAAGTTTTAACAGTTCATCCTTTGTCCAAACTCTGCCTACAGGATTATGAGGATTGCTAATTATAATTGCTTTTAAACCCTCTTTTGCAAGCTGTTCCAGATGCTCAAAATCCATTTTGTAAGAATTGTTTGTTCTGATAAGCGGATTATGAACCAATGTTCGCCCTGTATCGTTTACTACATGAAAAAAAGGATGGTAAACAGGAGGTTGAACTGCTATTTTATCTCCTTTTTCGGTAAGACTCATTAAAAGCAATGAAAGGGCTGTAACTACTCCGGGACTTGAAGAAACCCATTCTTCATTAACGATCCAATTGTGGCGATTTTTTAGCCAGTTTTGAACACTTTTAATGCACTCATTGCCTCTAAATGAATATCCGTAAATTGCATGATTGGCTCTGTTGATAATTGCATCAGAAATGCATTGGGGAACATTAAAATCTGTATCTGCTACCCAAAAGGGGAGAAGATCGTCTTTCCCAAAATAATGTTTAAGTTTATCGTATTTAACCGAATTGGTGTTTTTTCGGTCAATTATTTCATCAAAGTTATATTTCATTATCATCTTGAATTTTAACGAGAGTTAAAATATAAAAAAATAAAGAGTCTCTAAAGCAGCATGTAAAATTTGTAAATCATGTTTGTGTTGATTTAATTCGTGGAAAACTAAGATAATACCGATTGGTTAATGGTCTTAGCATAAAACTTGCTTGACATTTAACGCTGTTATTAACCTATCGGCATACCAAACGATAACTTTATAGTTAAAATGATATAAGATGAGAATCAGAAAGAGTGGAGCTAAATATTCAGCAATTGTTGGAATTGGTGAACGAATCAGGAAAATGAGCCAAAATACAGGCAAAGAGTATTTACTTTTAAACAGAGGAGTTAACTCGGTTTGTAATATCGATTTAAATTCAATTGTTGAAGAACTGGACTTTAATTCTAACGAAATGCAGGTTTATCCTCCGTCACAAGGTAGATCAGAATTAAGAAATGCCATTAATCAGCATTATTTCAACAATAAATCTTCTGTTGAGAATATTGCCATAACCGGAGGTGGAATGTCTGCACTCGACTTGGTTTTTCAGACCATTCATGTTGAAAAGGTTTGTTTGCCTAATTATTATTGGGGATCGTATGTGCAAGTGATGACTGTGAGAGGGATAGATTCTGAAACTTACCTGGATTTGGGAAGTTTAAAAAATAATGTTGAAAAATACCGTAACAGTGCTGTTGTTATTTGTGATCCTAATAATCCGATCGGGAATAAGCAAGCTGATGATAAAATTTTAGAAGCTGCAAAATTGCTGAGTGAGCTTGGCGTAATTGTAATTATCGATTGCCCTTACCGAAGAATTTTTTGTGGAGAGGAGGATTTATTTTTTCAGGAATTGAGCAAACTGGACAATATAGTTATTGTTGAGAGTTTTAGTAAATCAGTAGGTTTAAGCGGACAACGCCTGGGATTCGTTCATAGTACAAATAAAGAGTTTATGAACGAGTTGGGCATTAGGCTGATGTATGCTACAAATGGTATCAATGCTTTTTCACAATTGATGGTTGCAAAACTGTTAAGTTCTGATAAAGGACAAGTTGTCATGAAAAATTTTAAAAATGCAACCTGCGAGGGAATCAGGAAAAACATTGCTTTTCTTCAACAAAAAGGATTGCTGGCTGAAGAGTTTTATAAAGATTCAAATCCGGTAGGAATTTTTGTGATTGTTAATAAATCGGAAGAGGAGCTGTTAGATGCTCAAATTGGGAGTGTATCATTAAGTTATTTTACGAGAGATAAAAAAGAATATGCTGCCAGATTTGCAAGAATTTGTGTTTCGGTTCCGCATGAAAAATTTAAAAAATACTTCGAAAAACTAGAGCAGAGTCAATTGTGAAATATCCGACAAATTGCAGTTTGTCGTTAAATTATTGATTGTGAATGCCTTGCTAATAAATCTTGTATTTTATAACTCAAGTCTAACAATCTATTGTTTTTATGATGAGAAAAAATAGAAAAGATTTGATTCGAAAGAGCATCGCATTATGTGGTGC
>JAOARS010000332.1 GCA_025210415.1 Marinifilum sp.
AGATTTCATAGTGAGGCAAAATTTTGCTTGGAAGCAGTTTCAGTAAGTTCAAAAAGCATATTTTTTCGAAAAGATGCATTTCCATGAATTCAAAAACTACAAAAAACGAAAAAGATGCTTTTCCAGATTTCATTGTGAGGCAAAATTTTGCTTGGAAGCGGTTTCAGTAAGTTCAAAAAGCATATTTTTTCGAAAAGATGCATTTCCATGAATTCAAAAACTACAAAAAACGAAAAAGATGCTTTCCCAGATTTCATTACGAGGCAAAATTTTGCTTGGAAGCAGTTTCAGTAAGTTCAAAAAGCATATTTTTTCGAAAAGATGCATTTCCATGAATTCAAAAATTACAAAAAACGAAAAAGATTGAGTAGTGTCTGGTAGTGTTTTAGTTTTTGAGTAAATGTTATTTTAAATTAAAATTGAAGAATTATTTAATTTCCTTTAAAAAAAATTACCTCTGGCGTAGTGCCTGAATTTTTTTTTCAATTTTTTTGTGATTTGATTCATTTGGATGAACACATAATAAATTCAATACTTTACAAAAGAATAAGAGATAAGTAAGTCCGAATTATTTATACTTAGCATATAATCTGTTTTTGTAGTTTCTGTTAAAACTTTTTAACTTGAATGGAGTCACTCTAAAGTGGCTATGGTCGACTATTTAAATTTGCTACTCATCACCCTAAAGCTATTCTGGCAATAGTGATTAGTTCTCTCCGTAAATATTTTCAGATATATAACGATTCATGTACAATTTAGAAATAGATAATCTAATAGTTAATAGATGTGATTTGTGTGTCTGAAGATTGTGTTCTAAAGATAAGAACGCATTATATATTAATATATTAGAATTGCAAATTCAAAAGTCAATGAAAACATTTTATTTATCATTATTATTACTTTTTAGTGTATGCCTTGTAAAAGCACAAGAATGTAATTTAGAGGAAACAAAAAACAGAAGGGAACAAGTAAATTCTATTAAGAAACCATTGAATTATGTAGTTCAAATTACAATGAAACGTGGGAAAAAATATAATGGAACAGCTTTCTTTATTCATCCAAGAGTATTATTAACAGCTGGTCATAATCTGAGAAAAAGACCCCAATTTATTTTTACGCGAGTTAAGTCTATTACTTTAAGAGTTGGAGCCATTAATCCAAATAACTATATAATCAAGAAAAAATACCGAACTACTCAAAATGGAAATATTTATACTCGTTGTACATTCAATAGAAAATATAGCATTTATGAAGATTATGGAATAATAATACTTCCTGATGAAGAATTGTATAATCAAATTGGAGGTACATTTAAATTAACATTGTTTAACTCTGAAGTACTTACAGGAAGGGATATAAATTTAGCTGGATACCCTGGGGACAAAGAATTTTGTACTTTGTGGCATGATAAAACAAGTAATTTTTTCGAATATGTCAATTCTAAAGATAATCCTGAACAATTAGAATACCTAAAATATGATTTTTTTACTAGAACTGGAGTTAGTGGAGCACCAGTATGGTATTCAGATAAAGGTGAAAATTATGTTTTTGCTATTCATACTTATGGAAATAATAATGATGATAAAAAATGTAATACAGCAACTTTAATTACTACAGAAGTTTATAATGATATTATCAATTTTTGTATGAAAAAGGGAATTGATTTGACAAAATAAAAAGTACTCCAGATATAATATAGGAACAAGTCAAGTGCTTAAACAAAAAAATACAAAAAAGATCTGCATCAAACCTATTGGTTCGTGATTTGAAATTTGCTACTCATCACCCTAAGGTATACCTGCTATAGTGCTTAATTCTCTTCTTGTTATTATCAACTAATTGCTTTTTTCTGGTTGATGATTTGAAAAATGAAAATATTAAGAATTAACACCTATGTATCAAATCAGCTCATTCTATGTGTTATTAATGCTAACGTACGGAGTAGAGTGTGAGTTTTTTATTCTAATGCCTACAAATTATGAGAAAACTAACTTTTTTATTCGCTATAATTATTATTCCATTTATTGCTTGGTCACAGAATCTGGAAATTGTTGATAAAGATCAGCTAACTGCTGTTCACAGTCAAAGTAAGATTAAAGCAAAATTTGTGAAATTACAGACCCTAAATGAAAAGTTTGAAAAACTAAACCATTTAATTTCCGAAATAGAGAATCAGAACTTGAAAGAAAAAAAGAAGCTACTAAAGGAATATTGTAAAGAAAAAGAAATAATTGAAAAGGATATAAGAGAGGTAAAAGCCGAGATATTTGATCTTAGAGTAATAGGTGAAGATTTTCCTTTAAAAGAAGTAAGACAAGTAGGTAGTATTTTAAAATACAAATACACACAAATAGAAAAGAAAGAGACAGAGCTAAATTCCACTAACGAGTTTATCGAATTTATAGAAGATAGAGGAGATTCTCAATTCGATCCCATTATTAATAAAAACAAAGAACTTAGTGAAAAATTACAGAGAGAGATTATCGAACTAAAAGAGGAAATTTTCGATTTGAGAGAAAATATTGAAAGAAACGATGATGTAATTGTAAATGCTAATGATATTGATGACTTGAATAAAACAAGGGTTGAAGTAAGTACCAAATATGAGCAATTTCGTCTTAACGAAGATTCTAAACTACTTTTTAAAAATACGAAAATAACCTATAAAGCGACCATTTGGAATACCAACTTTTCTATTCCAATTGCCAGATTCAATTTTATAGAGGATCAAGATAATAAGTTAGGTAATATTAAAATGTTTAATTCAATAGGTGCTGGATTTGGCTTAAGCCTGGGCCGGATGACTGATTATCGAGATCAATTAGGAAATATTGAGAATACTGACTTTGCAAATTCATTTTCTCTGCATCTGGGATTTCTCTTTTCTGCTGGATCAGAAAACGAGAATACATTTGCCCCAACTTTATCTGTAGGAATATTGGATTTCCAAATAGGTTTTGGGGTTGAATTGGGAAATCGTAGCGAAAAACAAAGAAAAGGGTTTTTAACATTGGGGTATGCTATCCCCTTGTATAAGCTAAGAAAGGGGAAATACCTAATAAAAAAGAAAGGGCCACTTATTAATGAGATTTACCTCGATTATTAAAGGAGACTTATTCTTAACCAAGGAGATTATTTTTTTGATTTGGTAAACACCCAAGCTCCAATAATAGCAGTAAAAGGTGCAACCAATACCAATCCAAAGCTACCGACTAAGGTGTGCAGAATTTCACCTGATACGTAGTTTAGGTTTAAAATGTTGATCATTGGGGTTCCTTGTGCGATGAATACCATTAACAAGGCAGAAAACCCACCCGAATAGGCAAGAAGGAGAGTGGTTGTCATGGTGCCGACAACTGCTTTCCCTACTTCGAAACCGGAGCGACGCAATTCTTTTCTGCTAATGTCTTTATTGGCTTGGTAAACTTCGGCCTGCGATGCTGAAATGTCCATTGCAATATCCATTACCGCCCCTGATGACGAGATAAAAATCCCGGCAAGGAATATTTCGGTAAGGTTTAGATAATTGTAACCCGAGTAAAGCAGGGTTTCCGAAAATGGTTTTATTGCACCGTGTATGTTGAATAGTGTGCCAAACAAAATGGCCATTACGCAGGTAACTGCAACTCCACTCATTGCACCAAGAAATGCCGTAAGGCCTTTTTTGTTGGTTCCGGCAACCAAAAATACAATTGCCGATGTTAGCAAGGCAACAATTGCCAACGATAGTGGGATAGGGGCATAGCCTTTTAATAATCCGGGAAGTAGCAATTTCCAAATGGCAATTCCCGCAAACATGAAAGAAAGCATGGCTTTTACACCTGTCCATCCGGCAAAAGCCACCAGGAAAATTACAAATAAAATCAGCAGAAATGCTTCTAGCCTAATTCGGTAATGATCTACAACGGTAGCACTAATAATTTGCGAGTTATTCTCGTTTAAATTAAGAACGGTTAAGGTTTTGTCTTTTGGCAGAAAGAATTTGTCAAACTCCATTCGTCCTACCAATTGGTTAAATGCAGTTAGCTCTTCGCCTTTAAATTTGCCATTCAGTATTTTTATTTTTAAGCTCTGTGTACCGGTTTTAATAATTCCGGTTTCTACAATTAAACTGTTATCGGTTTGCAAAACCAAAGCCCGAACACGTTCGGTATTCTCATCAGTTTGGGTTTCAAAACCGTTGGGTAGTAATACAATTATGCTACTCAATACAATTAGCAGAGTAACAAGAATCAGGTCTGATTTTTTTGGTAAACTAAACTTAAACATATGGCAAATTTAAAAAAAAGAAAAAGCAGCCGTCGCTGATTTTGTATGGTTATCATGATTTGGCAAGTTGAATGAATTCAAAACTTGACTGCGGATTGTTTTGAAATTGGAGTTCTTTTCTCCTGTAGGAGAAGGATAGATGAGGTAAGTTAAAAAAGCCCCGCATTGGCGAGGCTCTGTATTGCCCGATGAAAAGGACAAAAAATATGTAATAACCTGAGTTCGCTTAAAAATATCTATCACAGAAAATCAGATTTATTTAAGATTTGCTTTAAAAAATCTGAAAGAATATCGGGATATTTTGAAGACTTTTTAAAGTGAAGATTGGATGAAGATGATTTTTTCAAAGAACTTGCCTGCTTTTGGCATAAATTTCCTCAAATTCTCTCGAAATATCCCGATATTCCATCGAAAATTTCTACTCAAAATCAGTGCAAACTGTGACAATATTTTTAATCGAACTCAGGTTAATAAATTGAAAATGTGATAAAAAACTCTCAATAAGATGTAGATTACAACATAGAGGGTTATTATCTGATTTCGATTAATTTCATTAAGTTCTTTGGAACGTCTGTATTGTCGAAAAATCCGGTAAACAAGTCAGAACCAAGGCCAATAGATCGAATTGGAATAGGTG
>JAOARS010000333.1 GCA_025210415.1 Marinifilum sp.
AACGTTCATTAATTGATTGTTTACTTGAAGATTTAAATGAGCAGCGTTCTCCTACAACGTTTTATCATGACTTGAAAAAGGATGGAAAAATAGAAGAGGCTGAAGTTCATGGAACATGCAACCCTTTGAACACTGATCAGTTATTTGGAGGTTGGATGAAAACAGCTCAAAAAGACGAGGGAGGAAAAAAGACAAGAACTTTAAAAAGAAGAAGTCCGTTATCAATATCATCTATGCGTGGATTACATCCACTTTTATCTGGAGTTAAACCTGAAAATATTTCCTTTGACCGTTCAGAAACATCAGGGAATAAAATTGTTGTTAAGAATACAAAAGGTGAAGTGCTAACTGATGAGCAAATTGAAGAAGTACTATCTGGACAAGATAGAAGTTTAAGCAGAAAATGGATAATGAATCAAAGTGGTTCTACAAATAGAGCCACAGGTCTCTTCGTTCACGATATTGCCATCGATCTTCGCCGTTTATTCTGTGTTTTGTTAAATAAAATGGAACCAGAAATAAATTCGGGAACTGAGGCTAAACTTCGCGAAGCTGGTTGGCAGGAAACAACAACTGTTTTTGGAACTTGTTTGATTGCCCCTAAGGAGATTCGCGAAAAATTAATTCCTGCATTAGCACATGCCATTATTAATTGGACAATTACATCGAATCAATCGCGCACTTTTAGCTTAATGGAAACATTGGCTGTTTCGGTTTCGGACAATGCTAATAAAATTGCAGGTAGTATTCGAGCTAAGCTTAAAGAGGAAGAAGAAAACAAAGCCGAACCTATTATTGAAGAAGAAATGGCTGGTGTTGAATCTTATGTTACCCTTGCTGCAGGTGGTTACATTCGAACTAAGAAAGAAACTGCCAATGCCCTTGAAAAAGCAGAAAAAGTACTTATTAATAAAATGATGGCTTTCGATTACGAAAATCAATTAAATTAAAGTGTTTAATCCTAAATCAGGCAGGTTTTGAAGTCCTGCCTGGTTTATTAAAGCAAATTTAAATATTCTATCGCACCTACGGCGCTCATATTTAATAATAGTTATGGAGGCTACCATACTGACGTTCCTAACGGAACTTAATGGGTATTATAAACTGTTACTCTTCTCATCAAAAAAATAAAACTCTAAGCCTATGCAAACTTATATCACCCAACTAATAGAAGATTTCTACAGTTTTGAAAAAAGAATAAATTTACCAGACTGTGGCCAATTTTTATAACTACACACACCTCTTACAGAGTTTGGAACTCTGTAAGAGATAACAAACTAAAAACATGCCAACAAAAGGACTAAAGAAATTTTTAACCAACCAAACCAAAGAGGAACTGATTAAACATATCCAGGAACTGGATAAGAAATATAAATCTGTTCAGGAGTATTACCAGTTGTATTTAAACAACGATGTGGAAACTGTTGTGGCGAAATACAAAAAGCAAATCAAAAATGAATTTTATCCATCTCGCGGACTTCCCAAAATGCGTTTAACGGTTGCCCGAAAAGCAATTACCGAATCTAAAAAACTTGGGATTCCATCTGATTTGAATCACTAGCCGATTTAATGCTTTTTTATGCTGAAACAGGTGTACAATTTACCAACGATTTTGGCGACATTGATGAACGATTTTACAACAGTATGGAAAGCATGTTTGCCAAAGTACTGGAACTAATACACAAAGAGCGAATACTTGAGCAGTTTAAAAACAGGGCTTCTAAAATTGTTAAAGATACATGCGACACAGGATGGGGCTTTTATGATCCCATTTCTATTTCCAATATTACAATATTTAACATCTACCGTAAAAACACTCAACATGCACAACTACATCAAGCAACTAACAAAAGATTTGGAAGAAGTAGCAAAAAATCTTCCAGCTGCAAGTTTTTTAGAAATACCTCCGCATTATACAGGATCGGCAGCCGATGCCGAACTGGCACTTACCCCCTACAAAACCATTGAGGAGTTGACAGGCATAAATCAGAAGGTTTTTCCTGAAATAACACAATTGGAGGACAAACTGTGGGAACAAGTAAACAAAGCCATATTTAAAGTCTTTGAGTCTCTTAATATAGAACTAGTTGATGTTCCCGTTGGCATTTCTCCCGAATGCTTGTACGAGGTACTAACTACCAACTGGCAGCATCCCGTTCAGTATTTGCCATTGTCGGGCATGGATTTGGAGTTGTGCACCGGCGATCCGATGACTTGTCCGTATGGAGAGTATTGCGATTGTAGCGAAGAATTTAATGAGTTTGAAATTCCTGTACATTTCGAAAAACTTATTCCTGATATTGCCAGGTCTATTGATGCAGGAGAGATTTGTTACTTAAATCCCGAAACTCTGGAAATAGAAGAAATTCCAAAAGCCTTAATCGATGACCCTTATGAATTTAAAATGATGACAGGTTATGGTTTAAAAAATGAAGAAATGAAACATCAGCAATGGGACGAATATTACGTGTTTGAGCCTCTTGAATCGCACGAATCATTTAAAGTCATGGAATCTTTTGCAGAGAATATTAACGATGAAAAATTCCGTGACCAGCTTTATTACGCTCTCAACCACCGGAGACCTTTTGCCAATTTTAAATTGAAAATTGATAACTCACAGTACCGCCAAAATTGGTTCGATTATAAGCAAAAACGGCTTGAAGATCATGTAAAACAAATTATTTGGTCTGAAGTAAATCGCATTTCGGATGATTACAGTGAAAAGATTAACGTTTTTTATAACGATGATGGAACTAAAGTAGATCCGGAAAGCGTTCCTGTTCCCAACCTGTGCGTTAAATGTAAAAAATATTTAGCCGACAATTGGGAAGAAAATTTACTTTGTTTGATGAATAGATACGATCAGCGCAACGATGAAGATTTTAAATGCGGAATGTTCGAAAATATTTAAACTACTAAAGAATGCACATTACCGGAACACATTTTAATTATTACATGGTTTGTTGCCGCAAGCTATGGTTGTTTGCCAACAGCATTCAAATGGAGCAATCTTCCGATTTGGTTTTCGAAGGTAAAATGATTCACGAAAACACTTATCAGCAACGCAGTTCTAAGTTTGAGGAAATTGCTATCGACGGCATTAAAGTAGATTACTACGATACTAAAAACAAAGTAATTCATGAAATTAAAAAATCGAGTAAACTTTTTGATTCTCATGCCTGGCAAGTAAAATACTATATCTACGTAATGGAAAAAAATGGTATTGATGGTGTAAGCGGTTTACTGGAATATCCAAAAGAAAGAAAAACCGAAGAAGTATTTCTAAGTATGCCCGACAGAGAACGGATAAAGGAATTGCT
>JAOARS010000334.1 GCA_025210415.1 Marinifilum sp.
AGAGCTTACAAACTAAGATCAAAGAATAAACAGGATTATCAGGAATTGATGGATTTTATAAAAACTCTTGATGAATGTGTGAATATGAATCAGGAAGCAATTAAATATTTTGAAGAGATATTTAATGTGGAAGAATGTTTAAAAATATTCGCAATAACTAGTTTATTTATGAATGTTGATGCGATGAATTTATTACATCGCCATAACTATTATCTGTACAAAAATACTATTGACAATAAATTTGAATGGATTCCATACGATGGGAATTATGCTTTTTGTGCTTTTAGCTCAAAATTCACAATGAAACAGGCCGAAAACCTTAGTGTGTTTTACATGAATGATAGATATGAAAATACACTAATGAAGATGGTTTTTGGGATTAAAAAGTACAGAGATTTTTACCAATCTTATTTAGAAAATTTGCTGGATGAGAAGTTCTTGTCAGAAAATATGGAAAATGAAATTGATCAGCTTGCTCGAAGAATTAGAAAATATGTTTATCAGGATACAATGAAAATGTATAGTAATGCTGATTTTGAAAAAAATCTGCATACCCATTTGGGGGATGAGCTGGATCCGGGAGCATTTATTCCGGGCCTTAAAATTTTCACACGGAATAGAATCAGAGCCGTGAAGAGGGAGTTGAATATGAAAGAAACCGGGAAAAGATTAGAATGACAATATTGAGTGAATATATTATCCTATTTGAGCAGGAGTTGTGTAAAACTACTCCTGATCTCTTGTTTATTGTCTTTGATATGATTAAAAATATCGTAGATCGTATTCAAACTGTAATCAATTATACGTTCGAAAAGCTACCATACAATGCTTTAAATCGCGTAATCATATACATGATTTTGGTTTTTTTTGTATTCTTGATATTGCTTTTGCCAACTATATTTATTTCTAAACTTTACCTTGCATACAGGAAAACAAAATACAACCAGTTACACGTAAAATACTCACAAGTTGTAATCGCTTATTTAATAGGCAATAAAGGAGTAGATGAATTTTCTGATAATGAAAAACTTAAATCCAACCGATTTAATCGCAATGTAATGATTGACGTATTGCTTGCAATTGATAAGGCTGATAACAAGGAGGTTAGTGGTAAGATCAGAAAGTTGTACCTGGATTTGAAATTGAATAAAGAATCCATTCATAAACTGAATAAACTCTCATGGAACAAGAAAATTTTTGGAATTCGTGAGTTAAGTCACATGAGAGTAAAATCTGAGAATCAGAAAATAATTGCATTCCAACAGAAGAACAACGACATTTTACGTATCGAATCGCAGATGGGCTTAATGAAATTGTTACCCTTTGTGCCATTTGCATTTCTCGATACTCAGGAAAAACCATTTACGGTGTGGGAACAGATTAATGTATTCGACCTAATTCGTAAAAATAGAATTGAGATTCCTGAATTTCATCTATGGTTAGATCATTGGAACGATTCGGTGGTGATGTTTAGTTTGGACATGATAAGAATATTAAAACAAAAACAGGCTGCTCCCAAGGTGTTGGAACTAATTAATCATGACAATGATTTTGTAAAAGGAAAGGTAATAAAAACCTTAGTTGATTTGGAAAGTTACGATGCAATAACAAAGCTTAAAGAAATGTATCACTTGGAGGAACTGCCGAATCAGTTGAATATCCTAAAATCCATTGGTCAGTTAAAAATGGAAACGGAGTTGAACTTTTTGGAGGACAAACTGAAAAGTGATACGTTTAAAATAAGAATGGAAGCCTGTAAAGCTATTGCAAAAATAGGAGAGACAGGAGTCAATAGATTAAATGCATTGTCAAGCAGTGCAGATGAAGAACTGAAAGGGATTATCAACCACGTACTAGATCCTAGAATATGAATTACGACGAATTAATAAGATTTATAAGCTATTTTTTGGATAAGGTATTTATATCTTATGCATTCCTGTTGATATTTAGCTATACAGTACTAAGTATTATATCGGGTATTGCTCTGAATCATTATTTAAAAAAGAATAGTTTTGTTGATTATAGTGTGATTTTGGATTCTCCTCTTGCACCTTCAGTTTCTGTACTGGTCCCTGCTTTTAACGAGGCCAAAACAATTGTAGATAATGTTGAATCGATATATACAATACATTACAATAATTTCGATGTTATTGTGGTTAACGATGGTAGTACAGACACCACTTTCGAAGAGCTGGAGAAAGCCTTCTCTTTGGAACGTGTTAATTTTGCACTAAACCAGGAGATAGATACAAAAGAAGTTCGGGGTGTTTACAAATCAAAATTAGAGACATACTCAAATTTAATTGTTGTTGATAAAGAAAACGGAGGTAAGGCCGATGCACTTAATGTTGCTATAAATGTATCTGATAAAGATTTGTTTATGGCCATTGATGCCGATTCGATATTGGAACCTGATGCAGTTTTAAAATTGGTTAAACCATTTCTTGAACGAACAGATAGGAGGGTAATTGCTGCCGGTGGAGTTGTTCGTATTGCCAATTCGTGTGTGGTTGAGGACGGCCGCATTGCGGAAGTTTGCGTGCCTAAAAATTTGTTAGCCAGAATGCAGGTTTTGGAATACACCCGATCATTTTTGATGGGTAGAATGGCTTGGGCTAAATTAGATGGCCTGATTATTATTTCAGGTGCAATGGGAATGTTCGATCGTGATGTGGTAGTGCAAAGTGGAGGATATGCTCATACCATTGGTGAAGATATGGAGTTGGTGGTTCGTATTCGTCGATACATGTCTGAGCAGCGAGAAAAGTATAAAATCGAATATGTGCCAGACCCATTGTGTTGGACAGAAGCACCAAGTAATATTTCTACTTTCGGACGCCAACGAAGCAGGTGGACACGTGGTACCATTGAAACATTAACTGATCATTCAAAAATTTTCTTTTCTCCGCGATATGGGTCAATGGGAATGCTGGGTTATCCTTTTTGGTTTTTGTTTGAATGGTTGGCTCCTTTGGTTGAAATTATAGGTATTATTTATGCAATTATACTTTATATAACAGGTAATTTAAGTCTGGATTTTATCTTGATTACCTTTTTGTTTGTATATACTTTTGCTTTGTTTTTTACCACTTGGGCAATACTTTACGAGGAGCTTACTTTTCACAGGTATGAGAGAAAAGGCGATGTTTTCAGGTTGTGGATTGCGGCAGTATTAGAGCCATTTATTTTACATCCTATAGCTTTGTTTTTCTCGATAAAAGGAAATATACAATATGCCAGAGGCAATCGTAAATGGGGTAAAATGGAGCGTCGTGGTTTTAAGCATAGAAATGAAAAAAAATCAAATGTTCAATTCGCAGCTAATAAAAACTGATCAATCCGATTCTGTAACTTCTCAGAATTTAATGGTTTAGAGAAAAAATCCCCGGTTGAAGCAATCGGGGAAAATTTTTAGTGAAAATATTGGCAGTAGGTTTTATTTCAGAGCCCAATTGAATGGCTTGTTATTAATTTGTTGTTTTAAATCAGCTAAATTATAGCTGTTTGGATCAACTTTTATTATTTCACCATTAGGCTTATAAATTTCTATTAAATTGGCTTCTTCATTAATACTGACTAGTTTTTTTAGTTCTTGATCTCCATCTTTTAAATTCCAAGATTCAGTTTCCGGATCAAAGATTAATTCGGCAAAATTACCTTTGTTTTCTCCCTTTAGTTGTTCGATATGGAATTTGTTTTTAGTAGCTGTAATTCTGTATTTGTTACCATCTTTTTTAACAATTTGAATATCTTTTTCACCATCTTTCATAGCTACAGGGTTGTCGCCCGACCAAAATTCAATCGTGTTTAAAACTACACCATCAACCAAAACCGCTACTTCATAAACAGGAATTACAACAAAAGCAAAGAAAACCAAAGCATTGGTGAATTTGTCACCTACTGTGCTATTCCATTCGTGTAGGTTTTTAGTTAATCTAAATGGTCCGTAACAACCTGTTTGACCAATACTAAGTGTAAAAAATAAACAGGCTAATAAAAAAACATTAATTTTTTTCATGGTAATCAGTTTAAAATAAATATTGAATGTAATTATTAATAATAGATTTTTTAGGAAAACGAAAGGTTGTTCATGCTTATTGTGGTTAGCTTTCGTATTTCTCATTATGAAATTACAAGTATTTTTTTGAAAAGAAACAAACTTTGATAAAAAAGACTGTGTAAGATTTTCGCATTATCTTAGTTGAGTGTGCGATATATTGGACTCTATGTGATTTTTAGTGGGTGAGTGAATAATAGTACTTAAAATACCTAAAGTTAAAATGCGAAATATAAACAGTAAACATTACATCGGCATCCAAATAATCAATATAGCTCACTGCATTTTTAAAATGGGATAAAAAATCTATTAATACTTTAAAGTACTTTAGGTACTTATAACTTTATTTCTTTTACCCACTAAAATCAACATACTGACTATTTTTACCTATCTATTAACCTACTATATAACTACATATTGTGATAGTAACTACATGAAATAATTGTTAAAATTTTAATGTTTTAAAAAAAGATTTGTTTAGGTTCATTTTAATGATAATCTTTGTCACTAAATAAAACAGAAAAATGAAGTTTATTGCATTACATCATCGTCATCATCATTTTACTTACCAACAGGTGAGCTGACGATGTTATGCCTTATTCTAAAAGATATTTAACTAACATTAATAATGCCCGCCTGATTCAGGTGGGCATTTTTTATACCCGTGATGAATCAGGTGGTCTCAAAATTTAAATCATGGGTGAAAAATTAAAAATTGCAGTTCAAAAATCGGGAAGACTTAAAGACGATTCTCTTAAAATCCTTAAAGAGTGTGGAATTTCCATTGATAATGGAAAAGATCAGTTAAAGGCAAGTGCTTTTAATTTTCCATTGGAAGTTTTGTATCTTAGAAATTCGGATATTCCTCAGTATGTAGAAGATGGAGTGGCTGATATTGCTATTGTAGGTGAAAATGTAGTAATAGAAAAGCAGAAAAAACTGCAAATTCTTCAAAAACTTGGATTTTCGAAATGCAGGTTGGCTATGGCATTGCCTAAAGATGTGGAGTACACCGGACTGGAGTATTTCGATGGTAAAAAATTAGCCACTTCTTATCCTAATTCTCTTCAACAATTTCTTGATGCGAATAATTTAAATTGTGACATACACGTTATTTCAGGTTCGGTAGAAATCGCCCCAAATATTGGTTTGGCTGATGGTATTTGCGATTTGGTGAGCTCTGGAAGCACTCTGTTTAAAAATGGATTAAAAGAAGTTGAAGAAATTCTTGTATCGGAAGCATGTTTGGTTGCCAATAAAAGTATTTCGGGTATCAAGCAAGCTATTTTGGATAGGCTACTGTTTCGTTTAAAATCGGTTTTGGCAGCTAAGAATAACAAATATATTCTACTGAATGCACCAAATGATAAGATCAATGATATCATAGAGGTATTGCCGGGGATGAAAAGCCCTACCATTATGCCATTGGCTGAAGAAGGATGGAGTTCATTGCACTCGGTGATTAATGAGAATGACTTTTGGGGAGTAATCGATCAACTAAAATTAAATGGAGCAGAAGGTATTTTGATTATTCCGATTGAAAAAATGGTGCTTTAATCAAAACGGTTAACAACAATTAAACAAATTATGCAAGTAATAAATTACCCTAAAAAACAAGAATGGAATAATATCCTTAAACGCCCTGTATTCGATGTTGAAGAATTGGAAGGCTTAGTAAACCAGATTTTTAACGAGATAAAGATTGATGGCGATAAAGCATTGAAGAAATATACCTGGCTTTACGATAAAATTAAACTTGAAGATATTCTTGTTAGTCAGGAAGAAATGGATGATGCAGAGAATCAAATAAGCGAAGATTTAAAAAATGCATTAGATGTTGCTAGTAGAAATATAGAAAAATTTCACGCAGCTCAATATCGGGAAACTGAGAAGATAGAAACCAGTAAAGGAGTAAATTGTTGGAGAAAATTTACACCAATTGAGAAAGTTGGATTGTATGTTCCAGGAGGGAGTGCTCCCTTATTTTCGACAGTGTTAATGCTTGGTATTCCTGCTAAAATTGCAGGTTGCAAAGAAATTATTCTGTGTACACCTCCGGGCAAAGATGGTAAAATTGACCCTGTCATTCTTTATGCAAGCAAATTGGTTGGAGTTGATCAGGTTTTTAAAGCAGGAGGAATACAAGCAATTGGAGGAATGGCATTTGGCACGGAAAGTATTCCTAATGTGTATAAAATATTTGGCCCGGGAAATCAGTTTGTAACAGCAGCAAAACAAAGCGTTAGTAAAGTTGGAGTGGCTATTGATATGCCTGCAGGACCATCGGAAGTATTGGTAATTGCAGATGATAATGCAGAGCCGGAATTTATAGCTGCAGATTTATTATCGCAAGCCGAACATGGTGCAGATAGCCAAGTGATATTGGTGACCTGGAAACCGACATTGCTTGAAAAAGTAGTAGATGCTGTAGAAAAACAGTTAAATAAATTGTCAAGAAAAGATGTTGCTGAATTAGCCCTAAAGAACTCAAAAATAATATTGGTAAATTCGCTCGATGAAGCTTTGGAATTGTCTAATGAATATGCACCTGAACACCTTATTGTATCTGTTACAGATGAAGAAAAATATGTTGATAAAATAACAAATGCAGGCTCGGTGTTTTTGGGGAATTATACGCCCGAAAGTGCTGGCGATTATGCTTCAGGAACCAACCACACCTTACCAACAAATGGTTATGCAAAATCTTATTCGGGTGTAAATCTGGAATCGTTTATGAAGAGTATTTCATTTCAGAAAATTAGTGCTGAAGGATTACTGGAGCTTGGTCCTGCAATTGAAACAATGGCCAGGGCAGAGAAACTTGATGCTCACTGCAATGCTGTAAGTGTTCGTTTGCAAAAAATCAAAGAAAAATGTTAGTTATGAATCAGATATTTTCTTTAAACAGAATAATACGCGAGAATGTGAAGCGATTGGTTCCATACTCTTCAGCTCGCGATGAGTTTTCGGGTGAAGCCTCTGTATTTCTCGATGCCAATGAGAACCCTTATGAAAATGGTGTAAATCGTTATCCGGATCCTTTGCAAAATCAATTGAAAAAAAGGTTGACTCAAATTAAAGGAATTGCTCCCGACAGAATGATATTAGGGAATGGTAGCGATGAGGTAATTGATTTGTTATTTAGAGCTTTTTGCGAACCCAACAAAGATAATGTTGTAATTTGCACACCAACCTATGGAATGTATGAGGTTGCCGCTGGGATTAATGCCATTGAAATTAAAGAGGTGGCGTTGGATTCAAATTTTCAGCCTGATGTTGATGTTGTAATGAATGCAGCGAATGAGGATTCTAAAATGTTGCTTTTGTGTTCACCAAACAATCCAACAGCTAACCTTTACGATGAGGGCAAAATCATTAAGTTGCTGGATAATTTTCCTGGAGTTGTTATTGTTGATGAGGCATACATCGATTTTGCCCCAGGGAAAACGCTTACCCATAAACTAGATAAATATCCAAATTTGGTGATTCTTCAAACCTTATCAAAAGCTTGGGGAATGGCTGGAATTCGATTGGGAATTGGTTTTGCATGCGAGGAGATTATAGAAGTTTTGAATCGAATTAAGCCGCCATACAATGTAAATTGTTTGACTCAGGCCAAAGCTCTTGAATTGCTTGATGATGAGGCTAAATATCTGAACCAGGTAAAAGAAATTTTAAAAGCCAGAGAAGAGCTAAATCATTTTCTTAATGGCTTATCATTTGTCAAAAAGGTGTATCAATCTGATTCAAATTTTATATTGGTTCAGGTTGATAATGCAAAGCAATTGTATCATCTTCTGTTGCAAAAAGGAATAATTATCAGAGATCGATCTGGTATGGCCGGATTGGAAAACTGTGTCAGAATTAGTATCGGAACCAAGGAAGAAAATAAACTATTGTGTGAATCATTAACCGAATACAACTCTAAATTATAAACTATGAAATCAAAAAAGAAAGTTCTTTTTATAGATCGTGATGGAACATTAATTTTAGAACCTGTCGATTATCAGGTTGACAGCTTGGAAAAGTTAGCGTTTTACCCTGGTGTATTTCGTGGCTTATCAAAGATTGTAGATCAGTTGGATTTTGACTTGGTGATGGTAACCAACCAGGATGGCTTGGGAACCAATTCGTTTCCTGAAGAAACATTTTGGCCGGCACAAAATAAGATGTTGAATGCTTTTTCGGGCGAAGGAATTGAATTTAAAGAGATTTGTATCGATAAAACATTTCCTGAAGAGAATGTTCCTACGAGAAAACCCGGAACAGCTCTTCTAACAAAATACTTTTCTGAAGAATACGATTTGGAAAACTCATTTGTAATTGGAGATAGATGGACTGATGTTGAGTTGGCTAAGAATTTGGGAGCAAAAGCTGTTTTTATCACACCAAATGGAAATCTTGGAGATGATGAATTAACAAAATCTAAAAATGACCTTCAAGATTGCATTGCTCTTAAAACTGACAATTGGTTGGATATTTACAAATACCTGAGACTTGAACAACGTACTGCAACAGTGATAAGAAACACCAAAGAAACTCAGGTTGAAATAAAGCTTGATTTGGATGGAGAAGGAAAAGGTGAATTTGAAACCGGAATAGGTTTTTTCGATCACATGCTGGATCAAATTGCAAAACATGCAGGAATTAACTTATCTGTAAAGGTAAATGGCGACCTGCAAGTTGATGAACACCATACCATAGAGGATGCTGCAATTGCATTAGGAGAAGCGTTTAAGAAAGCTTTGGGATCAAAATTAGGCTTGGATCGTTATGGTTTTTCTCTGCCAATGGATGATTGTTTTGCACAAGTTGCAATAGATTTTGGCGGAAGAAACTGGTTGGTTTGGAATGCAGAATTCAATCGTGAAATGATTGGAGGAATGCCAACGGAAATGTTCTTTCACTTTTTCAAATCATTTTCGGACGGAGCAGTATGCAACCTAAATATAAAAGCCGAAGGCCAAAATGAACATCATAAAATTGAAGGCATTTTTAAGGCATTGGCAAGAGCAATTAGAATGGCAATAAGGAGAGATGTGAATTGTTTGCAATTGCCATCAACCAAAGGAAAGTTATAGAGAATGAAAAATCAAAATATTGTTATTATAGATTACGATGCCGGTAACATTCAGTCGGTAAAATATGCCTTTGAGCGACTGGGAATCACACCTGTTGTATCAAATTGTAAAGAGGTAATCCGAAACGCCGACAAAGTGATATTTCCGGGAGTGGGAGAAGCTTCCTGGGCTATGAATTCTTTAAAAAAGAATGATTTGGCCGATTTAATTCCCGGCTTAAAGCAACCCGTACTGGGAATTTGTTTAGGCATGCAACTGATGTGTGAAAGTACCGAAGAAGGAGAC
>JAOARS010000335.1 GCA_025210415.1 Marinifilum sp.
ATCAACTGGAAAGTATGCCGACAAGCAAGAGAAAACCTTGCTCATTTCAACTATTCTACAACTGTGTATCGTTCCGATATCAAAGACATTGGCAACAGGTATGATGCTGCCATTATTGATTTACCCTACAATCTGTTTAGCTGTGCGGATGATGATACCTTTTTACACATTATTAAATCAGCAGCACAAGTTACAAATCAACTTGTTATTGTATCTACTACCGATATCAAACACATAATCGAGAAAGTAGGTTTAAAAGCAACAGATGTTTGTAGCGTTACCAAAAGAGCAAATGCAAATTTTGCCAGAAGAATATGGATTTGCGAGAAAAATAATTAATTACAATCACATGTTTCTTATTTATTGCGAATCCGAACTACAGTTGGAATTCCAAACCCAAAGAACACTTTATACCATTTCTGATTTAAATTTTCACATTGATATAATGCCACCCCGATAACATTCGAAATTAAACTCAATAATGAACAGCTTGTTCCGATTTATCCTAAAATCCGCAAGGATTTTTCTTTACACCCTTTGTAATAAAGGATAAAGGCAATTGTATTTCACCCAAATGGGTAAAATAATATTTCTGTTTTACGTTGCGTGATACTTAAGCAATATGCCTGCGGATGTAAGGTTATTTCAGGAAAGTAAAATTAGTGAGCAATTTTAAATACGAATCGGTATTACGAGTTAAATTCAATTATAAAATTAAAGGCTACCAATCATCGATTAGCAGCCCCCTATATATCTTCGTAAATTGAATTACTTCACAGCAATGGTTTCAATTTCAACCAAAGCTCCCAGAGGAAGATCCTTAACGGCGAATGCTGCACGTGCAGGACAATCTTCTTTGTAATATTCACCATAAACTTCGTTCATTACAGCAAAGTTTGAAATATCGCTCAACAAACAAGTAGATTTAACTACATCTTTAAAGCTGTAACCAGCTTCTTCCAAGATATAACCAATGTTTTTCATCACTTGCTCAGTTTGCTCTTTAACACCACCTTCAACAAATTTACCCGTAGCAACATCAACAGGAAGTTGGCCTGAGATGTATAAAGTTCCGTTTGCTTCTACTGCCTGACTGTATGGTCCGATTGCCTTTGGTGCTTTTTCTGAATTAATACACTTTTTCATTTCAGTTAATAATTAGTATTTGTTAAAAATTCGCTTATTTTGCGCCTGCAAAGTTAAAAGAAAAAGTAGTAATGAGAATAGCTATTATCGATAATTACGATTCTTTCACGTATAATTTATCTCATATTGTAGAACAATATTGCGATGAATGTATTGTTATGCGTAACAATCAGGTTAATTGGGAAAAATTGGCTACTTGCGATCGTATTATTTTTTCTCCGGGCCCCGGCTTACCATCCGAAGTTGAAGTTATGGGCAAAATTTTGGATCAATATGCAGGCAAGAAAGCTATTCTTGGTGTTTGTTTGGGAATGCAATACATTGCGGAGTACTATGGAGCCCATATTTATAATCTGCCGGAAATTATTCATGGCATTCCAAAACCTACTTTAATTACCGATTCCTGTGAATCAATGTTCAAAGGCATTTCCAGACAATTTGAATCAGGCAGATATCATTCCTGGGCAGTATCAAAAGAAAGTTTCCCTGCTTGTTTCATCATCACCTCAATTGATAAAAATGATGTAATCATGTCGATTCGCCACAAAGAGTTAGATTTATGTGGTGTACAATTCCACCCCGAATCAATTATGACAGAATCCGGAAACCTAATGTTGAAAAATTGGATTCTCTCTAATTCCTAAAATTAAAAAAGGCACAAATATTTGCACCTTATTTTTATACTTGTTAGAACTGAATATCCTGCCAAGCTTGCTTCTTCTCGTACTTTAAATCTTGTAAGATTGATGAGTCAACATTAATTCTAAAATTATAAGATTGATATGTTCCGAATGGAATGGTATTAAACGACATTGTCCAACAGTGCAAATCTCTTGTAATTGTAAATTGAGTTGCAGTAACTTCTCTATCGGTAAAATCATAACCAGATGAAAAACTTACTTTCCATTTTGGAGTTAGGCTAAACTGCCCGTTGATTCCCATATTCTGATTGATCGTTTTTCTATTGGTTGGTTTAGAAAAAGTCCAACCATAATCGATGGAAAAAGACCAGGGAATGTCAAAATCAACATATCTGGGATCACGCCACTTTTCAGATTGATTTTTATCATCGTCGCCTTTATTTTTGGTATTTGGATTTACATCTTGCGAAGAAAGACTAAAACCAAGATCGATGGAAGCATTTGTTAATCTTGGGCCAAATTTATCAATTTTTCTACCGTTCGCATTCAGTTTATATGGATCAACCGTACCATTAAAATTTAAATCCAGTTTTTTATTAAAAATCTTGGTTCTACCATTCATTCTTATTGGTGACCAATTTAAGGAATCAGCAAACATGTTATAAGATGTTGAAAACTTTAAGCTCTCTAAAATTTTCACCTTCTTCATGTCTTCCAATCCTGTTGTATCATTTGCAGTACGAACCTTTGCTTCTATATTATTATCTAAACTTAAACTAACGCTTCCTGCCTCTTGTGCTCCACTTGGCGTACCATACAAACTACCTTCAAAAATTGAATATTCAACTTCCTGCTCTCTATTTTCGTCGAAATAAGTTTTATAATATTTCTCTCTTGGCACACCAATTTCAGGAGTGTAACTAACACTTACAGATGGAGTCATTACATGGCGAATGGCAGCAACTTTTGATGTTTCTTTAAAAGTATACATCCCATAAATTTTTGGACTTAACGACAACGAAGCTCCTGTAGAATAATTGTGTGCATACCTGAATCCCTGAATGGTATCAACACGTACATCACCATCTCCTCCATCGGCATCCGGATCCCAAGATTTACGAATTGATCGTGAATACAGCACACCTTGATAATTTAAAGTTGGCGAAAGCGTTAAATCCTTAGTCAATTTAAAATTTGTGGTAATCGGAATACTATGCTGATAACCATTTTGCCAATCTTTTTGCAAAGATGAACTCATCAATTCACTTTCCTTGGTATTGATTCGATTCTCCAACTTTGAAGAATAACTTACACCAATTTTATCATACCAACGTAGGTTTGTACTTTTCCCTTTTGCTCTAAACGGATAAATTTGAGTCATATTTAGCGACATACTTGGCAAAGTAAGCGCAATGGTGGTATCGCGGCTATTTTGTGAATGACGCAAACTTGCATTTAAACTAAAAGGACTGTCAGCCCATTTTTTACTGTACGATATACTCGATTGCTTCTGGTTGTTGGTAAT
>JAOARS010000336.1 GCA_025210415.1 Marinifilum sp.
CCATACAATACCTCCAACTTCATCAGGAAGCCAATCGCGGCACTGAATGATAGTTGCATACATGGTATACCATCGAGCTATGGTTCTTTCGCCAAGTTCGCCCCAACCTCCGTTCACACGAAACAGGCGATTCATGTCATAAGGCATGAAAGGGTTGGCAAAAGGAGACAGAACCTCTTTTCCATCTTTATCTGCCTGCTTGATATTTTTCACAAAATTATATGGAGTTCCTTCATAATAATCCTTAAAGATTTCCACCAATTTATCCATTGTGATTTTTTCATCAGGCATTACTGAGAATGGATAGTCCTTATCGTTAGCATCAAGTTTTAACGAAGGAGCAGCTAAGGAAAAAACACGCCATTCTCTTCGTCGCGAAGCAAGAGATAATCTGCTTTTTGGAGCATAAGCATAGTTCCATTTAAATACATTACCTTCTTTCCACCATCCATTTTCTTTGGCAACTGAATAGATGTTTTTCGAAGCCATGAAGTGATTTGTATCGTTAAGATCTATTTCTTTAATAGTACTTGCATTTGCATTAACAGAAATGTGATTATCCGGTACACGCTGAGCAACCCATACTGCACCAACTTTTCCTTTTCCGGGACCGACAACTTCAAAATGCCAAACTTCTTTTTTGTCAGCAATGGTTAGGCATTCGCCATAATCTCTCCAGCCATATTTCATTAATAATTCGTCGGCTAACTGAATTGCTTCTCTTGCAGTGGTACATCTTTCCAACATTAACTGTTGCAAGCGTTGGCAGTCGATCAAGCACTCTTTAGAAAACAGTTCCTCACGGCCGCCAAAGGTTGATTCTCCAATAGCCAATTGCTTTTCGTTAATGCATGGATATGCTGTATTTAAAAATTGATAAGTTTCTTCAACCTGATCAATCTCTCCAATTTTTTTGTGCTGATAGGTTGGCATTGCTAAGCTATCATATGCCGATCTTTCATAGAGCGCAAATTTGCTACCATTCTTATATTTTTTCGCTGGAGTAACATCCATCCATGCGCGTGTTCTATGACTGTCATCAGTATGTGAAGTAATTACTGATCCATCAATTGTAGCCAGTTTTCCAACTGTTACTGTTGTACATCCTTCCGGTACTCCATTTTGCCAGTCTGATTTGTCTTGTGCCGACACATTACAAGTCAATAGGATAGAAAATCCTACTAAAAAGTAATTTAAATTTTTGTTCATGATTTAGTATTTGTGTTGGTTAGTTGAATAGCTTTAGATTACTGAACCAGGTAAATTCCTGTATCTTCAATGGTAATTAATTTTTGTTTGTATAAAAGGCCAATTGCTTTCTTAAAGTTCTTCTTGCTCATTTTAAGAGAATAATAAATATCTTCAGGCGAACTTTTGTCGTTTAAGGGCAGAAAGCCTTCCTCTTCTTTTAATAAATCAAGAATTAGTTGGCCTGATTTTGGAACTTCATTGGTATATCCTTGCTGTTGCAGGCTCACATCAATTTTTCCATCAGGGCGGATTTTTTTAATGTATGCCTTTCTTTTATCGCCCATTTTAAGATGTCCAAAGACCTCATTTTTGTACACCATTCCCAAAGCATCATCATTAATTAATACCTGGAATCCAAGATCGCTTCTTTTTCCAATTAAAATATCTACTTCATCTCCTTCTTTGTATGATATTTCATTTTCGCGAAGTATTTTTTCAATTTTAGCTGTAGCCACAATTCTACCAGTTGTATTGTCGAGGTAAATATATACCAGGTATGAAAGATCTACTTGCATTTTATCTCTTTGTTCGCTGAAAGGAACAAGTAGATCTTTGGCAAGGCCCCAATCCAGAAATGCACCAACATTGGTTACCGATTTTACTTTAAGAACGGCAAATTCTCCAACAGTAGCTTTAGGTGTAAGTGTTGTTGCAATGATTCGATCTTCCGAATCCCTGTAGATGAAAACCTTAATTTTGTCATCGATTTGAGTTTTAGGAGGAACATATTGATTTGGCAACAAGATAAGCGCTTCATCTTCACCTTCTAAAAACACTCCAAAGTCTACCAGTTTGGCAACTTTTAATTCTGCATATTGTCCAATAATACTCACAAGCTATATTTTAATCAGTTTCCATTTCAGATGGAAAATAATGGTTTCTTAAATCACAGCGTAAAAGTAAGCAACTTTTTATGAATTCGTTTCGACAGATCGAAAAGCTAACTTTCTTGTTCGTTTTTTTTCTTGCAAACCTTTGCTTTGATCTTGTGTTTCTTGTCATTTTCAATAAAAACTTAAATCATTTAATGTTGTAGAGCAGGTTCTTCTTTTTGCAATAACTATTTGCCAGGTATTTTTATGGTTGATTAAATTAACAGTAGATGATATCCGTTAAGTTTATCCATTGGAATTTACAAATTGCCAAGCTGTCCAATTTTATTGAGGTTTTATAATTTTGATATGTCGAGATTGCATTTTTCGCTATCGATTGCGAATTACACTTGATATTATTAAAGAAAAAAATCATTATTGATGTTGGGTGTTTATACCCATCGTTTTAGGTATTATAGAACATACAGAGGTTATTAATGAAAAATTTCCTTATTAAATATTTGTTTTTATTTTTGATGCAGAAAACAACAAATCTTAGATTTGAGAATCGAAAATGAAGAACTCTATCAAGTAAATTTGATATAAAGATTTAATGAGTCAGGGTATGAAACGAGCAAATAAATTTTAATCAAAAAAATTCCAGGTTTGATTAAAATCCATTTGTGGTTTCCATACATCAAATATGAGGAAAGTTATATAGGTATGAACAAAAGGAAATTATTAGTTAGAGATCTAACGTTGAGAGATGGTCAGCAATCACTTTTTGCGACCAGAATGCCACAGGCAGAGATCGAAAAAGTTTTGCACTTGTATAAGAAAGCAAACTTTTATGCAATGGAAGTATGGGGTGGTGCAGTACCAGATTCTGTGATGCGTTATTTGAATGAGGATCCTTGGTATCGTTTAGAGTCCATTAAAAAAGAGATTGGCGATGTTTCCAAACTTACAGCTTTATCTCGCGGACGTAACCTATTCGGATATAGTCCATATCCTGAATCAGTAATCGAAAAATTTAATACACAAGCTGTAAAATCAGGTTTGGGTATCATGCGTATTTTCGATTGTTTGAATGATATCGAGAACATGAAATCTACCATTAAGTATGTGAAAGCTGCTGGTGGTATGGCCGATTGTGCAGTGTGTTATACTGTAGATTCTAAATTTCCGGAGAAAGAAGAAGATCGTAAGCGACTAACGGTGAAAAATCTTCCGGATCAGATCTTTGATTTGGATTACTTTGTGAACTTGGCAAAGAAATTAGAAGCTCTTGGTGCTGATATGATTTCTTTGAAAGATATGGCAGGATTGGCTTCACCTTCACGTGCAGGCCAAATTATTCGTCGATTCAAGCAAGAGTTAACTATTCCTGTTGATTTCCATTCACATTCTACACCTGGTTATGGTTTAGCTTCAGCCTTAACTGCAATTGTAAATGGTGTTGATATCATTGATACAAACATCATGAACTTTGCTGGTGGTTCTGCTGCTCCTGCATACGAGTTGATTTACTTGTTCTGCCAGAAAATGGGCATTGAATTGGATGGAAATCCAAAAGTTGTTGTTGAAATCAACAAAATCTTAAAAGAGATTCGTACAAATGCTTTAGCTGAAGTTGATAGCTACAAGCAGTTCCCAATTGAATTTGATATTACAAAAGATAAGCTTCCTGCTGAAATCGATAAATTATTTGATGAAGCAATTGAATATGCAAAGGCTGATAAAGAAGCTGAGTTATTGGATGTTTGTCATGCAATCGAAAAATATTTTAATTTTCCGGCTCCTAACGAAATGGTTAAGAAAGCGGAAATTCCTGGTGGTATGTACACAAACATGCTTAACCAGCTGAAAGCTTTAGGTTTGGAAACCCTGCTTGAGAGAGTGTTAGAAGTGGTGCCAGTGGTTCGTTTGGATGCAGGTTGTCCGCCATTGGTAACCCCTTCTTCTCAAATTGTAGGAGTACAGGCAGTAAATTGCGTTATCGACGAAAACTCGGGCCGTCCGTTCTACACAAATGTTTCAAACCAATTCTTTAGCTTGGTAAAAGGCGAATATGGTACAACGCCAATCGAAATTGCTCCTGAATTCCGTGAAAAAATCACAGGAAAGGCAGAGAGAGAAGATTACGATGTAAGCAAATATCAGGCACCGGAAAATCCAACATTGCCGCAATATGGTAATGTAAAATTGGCTATTGACGACAAGGAATACATGCTTCTGGAGCTTTTCCCATTGGTAGCCAAAGGATATTTGGAAGGAAAGCGTAAAACTGAATTCGAAGTCAAGAGAGAAGAAAATCGTAAGAAAATTGCTGCAGAAAGAGCTGCAATTAAAAGAACTCGCAAATTGAAGATTCGTGACTTGACTTTACGTGATGGTCAGCAATCATTATTTGCAACTCGTGTACCTCAGCACGAAATTGAAAAAGTACTTCCATTATATAAAGATGCTAATTTCTATGCACTAGAGGTTTGGGGTGGTGCAATTCCTGATTCGGTAATGCGTTACCTGAACGAAGATCCTTGGAATAGGTTAGAATCGATTAAAGAAGTAATTGGTGATGTTTCACACCTGACTGCATTATCGCGTGGTAGAAACTTGTTTGGTTACTCTCCATATCCGGAATCAGTAATCGAAGGATTCAATAAAAATGCCGTGAAGTCAGGATTGGGTATCATGCGTATTTTCGATTGTTTGAACGACGTGAAGAACATGGAAACCACTATTAAGTATATGAAAGAGGCAGGAGGTATTGCCGACTGTGCGGTTTGTTATACGGTAGATCCAAAATTCACCAAAAAGCAAAGATGGAAAGCTTTAATGGCAGGTAAAAAGTTGCCTCAGAAGATTTTCGATGTAGATTATTTCTTGAACAAGGCAAAGCAAATGGAAGCTCTGGGGGCGGATATGATTACCGTTAAGGATATGGCTGGCTTGATTCCTCCATCATTATCGGGTAAAATTGTGAAGCGATTGAAGCAAGAAATTAATTTACCAATTGATTTCCATACCCACTGTACTCCAGGTTATGGATTAGGTGCTGTTTTAATGGCAATTGTAAATGGCGTTGATGTGGTGGATACTTGTATGTTAAATTTTGCAGGTGGCCCTGCTGCACCATCATTCGAATTGATCCAGATTTTTGCTGATAAGTTAGGTTTAGATACAGGAGTAAACTTAGATTCTGTTGTTGCAATTAACAAGGAATTGAAAGGAATTCGTGAAAGAATTGCAGAGTTTGACTCTTATAAAATGTTCCCAATTGAGTTTGATATTACTGCTGATTATCTTCCAAAAGAAATAGATGCATTATTCGATAAAGCAATTGAATTGGCTAAAGCTGATAAAGAAGAAGAATTGTTGGCAACATGTCATGCTATCGAGAAATTCTTCAACTTTCCGGCTCCAAATGAAGAAGTGAAAGCTGCAGAAATTCCGGGAGGTATGTATACCAATATGTTGGCTCAGTTGAAAGCTTTGGGACTGGAAGATCTTCTTCCAACGGTATTGGAAAAAGTACCTGAAGTTCGTGTAGCTGCCGGATGCCCTCCTTTGGTAACTCCATCATCGCAAATTGTAGGTGTACAGGCTGTAAATTACGTTTTGGATGTGAATAGCGGAAAAGCTCCATATACAAACGTAAACAATCAATTCTTTAACCTGGTAAAAGGTGAGTACGGCGAAACTCCGATTGATATCGATCCTGAGTACCGCCAGAAAATTTGTGGTCAGCGTGAAGCAACTGATTTTGATGTAAGCAAATATCAATCGCCAGAGAACCCTGTATTAAATGAGTTCGGAGGTGTTAAGCTTGCTGAAAACGAGAAAGAAATGTTATTGTTGGAACTATTCCCAACTGTTGCAGGCCCTTTCTTAAAGAACAGAAAAGCCGATGCTTACTATGCAAAAGTAGAAGCTGAAGAAGCAGAAAAACAACGCATTATTGACGAAAAGAAAGCTGCTTATGCTGCAATTCCGGAAGAGGAGAAGAAAGAGATGTTATTGAAAGGTTTATATAGTATGGGTGGTGATTCTACTCAATCGACAGGCAAAATTACTCAACCTGAAGAGAAGGAATCAAAACTTGACTTGAAAACCATCGAAATGCTTAGAGAGCAAAAGCCAGGTAAAAAGTTAGGATAAAGTTTTCTCTATTATATTTTTAACACGCAATAAAAAAGTGCTATTCCTTGTGGAGTAGCACTTTTTGATTAGTCTTTAAATTCTGTTTCAGATAATGCTTTTTTACTGCAATTCTTCTGTTTTAGTAAATGTGGTAATAACAACATAAAATAAGTTCTTACTACCACAATTAAAAGTAGTACCTAGCATATTTAAAAGTTCTACTAATCACATTGAAAAATACTAGTAACATTGATATATGGTAGTAACAATATTGACATATGATAGTAACAACAAACTGAAGAGATAGTTAAAACAGAAAAATGACTGCATCTTATTTAAGATACAGTCTTTTGTGATATAATCAAGTTTGTATTGTTTGACTATTCATATTTCAATGCATAAACAGGATCTTTTCTGGCTGCATTATAGGTTTGCCAGCTAACTGTAATTATTGTAATGATGATAGAAATAAGCACGGCTAAGGCAAAAAACCACCAGCTTAATTCAATTTTATAGGCAAAATTATTAAGCCAGTCTCTGGAAATATAATACGCAATTGGACAAGCAATAACAAAAGCAAATATTACCCATTTTAAATATTCAAATATTAATTCGATTAGGATTTCAATGGAACTGGCACCATTTGCTTTCCTGATTCCGATTTCTTTTGTTTTGTGTAATATACTATAAGATGATAAAGCAAACATTCCTAGCATTGATAAAAGTATTGAAAGAACTGCAAACAATGTTAAGGCCTTCATTTCGTTATTCTGATTTCTATAAATTTTAGCATATAAATCATTTATAAATTCATATTGAAGAGGATTGTTGGGAGCCAACTTATGCCATTCATCTTTTAATATTGAGATGGATTCAGATTTTCTGTTCGGATCGATTTTTACAATAAATGTACTGTTGAATAATTTCTTTGCTGCGATCACAAGAGGTTCCTCTTTCGAAAACAGATCTCCATAATGCAACTCATCAATAACCGCAATTACTTCGCCTTTTTGAAACATTTCAGGAGCCTCGAAGTTAAATTTGAATTCTTTTCCTATGGCATCTTGCGGATTTCTAATGCCCAGAACTTTTAAAGCTGTTGTGTTTAAAATGTATTTCTCTTTAAATCCGGAATGTTCTTTATTATATTTATCTAACTTTTCAAGTAACAAATCCTTTCCGGGATTTGAACCATGAATTCCAATTGCAATTTTCTCCCATTCGATATCAGATGTGATACCCATATCAAGAGAGCCCGCAATTGGATTAATATTAAACAATTTGAAGAAATCGGGATCAATAGAAAATGCAGTAAGTTTTTTTTCTTCAGATGGTTCAATGCCTTCCATTTCAATTGGATATGCATAAGGAATATTTAAACCTGGCTTATAAAATGCTGCACTTACATTTTTAATATTGGGATTCTGCAATAAGGCCTCCTTAAATATTTCATATTTAGAAATCATGACAAAGGGAACATCGTGAATAACAACAATTTCTGATTGATTGTAACCAGGATGTTTTTGCTTCACAAAATCAATTTGCCTATGCAATACAATGGTAATAATGATGGCTGTAATTGACAAGAAAAATTGAAAAACTAAAGAAACTATGAATTTTTTTGAACCTATTGTTGGAGAAACAGACAATTCTTTTGATACCTGTTTTGTTAAAAGAGGTAATAATGCAGCAATGGCAAATAATACATAAAAGATGATTGAAATTATTACAAATGCTGATATGGAAATAGTGATATCAAAAAAGAAACTGCTGAACGAATTGGATAGGTAGACTAAAAGTGCTCCAATTAGTATGGCAAAGCTTGTTTGCAGAATAGATCGGACTATAATTATTTGAGCTAAATCAGTTAAAGAAGCACCATTAACTATTCTTATTTTGAAATTTTTCAGATCTGTTACAAATTGAACATAGCTTAAATTTGTGTGGTTGATAAAAGCAATTAAGGAAACGATAAAAACACCAATAACCAGAGTTATAAGAGAAGAAATGCTACCGTTAATTCTTAGTTCATCAACACTGTTGCTGTATAAATGAATATCATTTAACGGCATGATTTGGACAATTAGTGCCGGCTCATCACTTTCGTTTCTTCTTAAGTAATAATTCTCGATGGATTTCTTTAGTTCTTCTGCCTTGCTTCCCTTTTCTAAAAGTAAATATGTATGAGCAGATTCTTCTTTTTTATCTTCATAATTACCAAGAGAAAAAAGAAAATCAGCTTTAAAATGAGAGTTTTCAGGAAAGTTTTCCATTACACCTGCAATTGTATAGCTGTATTCGCTTCGGGAATACTGTTCCTTAATTTTAATTTCTTTACCAAGAATATCAGTTGTACCAAAATAGGATATTGCTTTATCTTTACTGATAGCAACCTGATTAGGATCACTAAATAAGTTTAGCTTATTTCCATGAAGTAATTTAAAATCAAACAATTTAAAAAATTCTTTATTGGTAAAATAGAGGTGATTAGAAGTGAACTTTTCTTGACCTATAGTAATTACACTATTGTTAGATTTTATTATACGTACAACTTCTTTAATTTCTGGAAAATTGTCGTACAACCCTTCCATATATTTACCCCAAAATTGGGAGGTTTTTGGTAATCCATTTATATCTGAATTTTCTATATTAATCCTGTAAATATCATCCGCCTTAGAATGAAACTTGTCGTAGGAGAGTTCGTGTGTGGTATAGGAGCTTACAAACAAAACTGTTGCAAAAGCTATGGCAATGCCTATAATATTGATGAAGAACCACTTTTTGCTCTTTGGTAAATATTCTGATATCATTTTAATTTGAATCGTTGGTGAATAAAAATGTGAATGTTGAAGTACTTTGGATCATTTCC
>JAOARS010000337.1 GCA_025210415.1 Marinifilum sp.
GTAGAGTTCAAATTTGAACCGAAAGCATATTTTGTGGGTGAGAAAATATCTCTTGCAAGTATGATTCTTTTCTTTGTAGTTGCATTAGGAGCAATTGTTTTTGGAATCAAAAACTATAAAAAGGAAAATGTCTAGCGGATACACTAAAACACAACAATTTGTAAACTTTATGCAGAAAATTGTTTTTCTGCATCTGATTATATTTTGCCTGCGAAACCTTTATTTCATTGTTGAGAAACTATTCAGGAAGGACAAGAAAATTGCCCTGTTCTTTCTGACGGAGCAGTTTTACTACGACAATTCGAAATTTCTTTTTGAGTATATGCGAGAGCAAAAGGAATTTAACTGCCTGCTTTTTACGGCAAACAAAAAGCTTTACACCGAACTCAACCTGAAGTTTCCAAATGAGGTAGTATACGCGAAATCCTTTAAAGCATTAAAAGTATTTTTATGCACAAAAAATGTAATCATCTCCTATGGTACCAGTTCGGCGGTTTTCTTCCCGTTTTACCTACATGAAAAGCGCAAAAACATCATCTATCTAGGGCATGGAACACCAGTAAAGCAAATTGGTTACCAAACTCCGGTATGGAACAAATTTGGGAAATCCTACCAACTTCAATCCTATTCTTACCTAACGGCCTGTTCTGATATCGAATGCTTGATGTTGGCTTCTGGTTTCAGAGTGAGTTTGAATCAGATGTGGTTGACCGGAATGCCACGCTATGATTATTTGCTATCTGAAAATAATCAGGATGCTGAACTGGTTCAGCAAAATCCTTACCTGCATAAGAAGGTGATTCTTTATGCTCCAACCTGGAGAGATGGAAAACTGACGGAATTTTTTCCCTTCGAGGATTACAAAGCTGAATTATTGGAACGCTTTTTAGAAGAGCATGATGCCTACCTGCTTATTCGCGGGCACAAAGAATCAGTTAAGCGAAAAAGTATCCTAAAGGACGAGTCTTTATTTAGTTTAGAAAGAGTTAAAAAAGCAGAACAGAATCATTTTCCTGATGTGACAGAATTGCTGCCCTTCGTGGATATTTTAATCACTGATTACTCATCTATTCTGGTGGATTACCTGCTATTGGACAGACCAATCTGCTTTATCCCTTACGATATTGAGGAATACTGCAAATATCAGGGACTGATTCTAGATTATGAGAGAAATACTCCAGGTAAGAAGTTTGAAAACATGCAGGACTTGATAGAGGGGCTGAATAATTATATCGCCAATCCAAACATCGACCAAGAATGGCGCCAAGCTGTTCGAGAGACTTATCACTACTATACAGATGAAAATCATTGTCATCGCATTTACAAGAAAATTCTAAGCATTAATTAAATGAGTATCATTATACGTAGAGTCAGCATTATAATTTACGCCTTTATTGGCTGGTGTATTCTACTTCCGTTAAGCTATTTATTCCCAAAAAAGAAAGATTTAGTTGTTTTTATAGGAGGAAGAAAAGATGGTCTTTTTCAAGGCAATATCAAGTACTTGTATCAATACCTTCATAAAACTCATGAGAACCTATACTTTTTGACCTATAGCAAAGAAGAATATCTTGAAATCAAAAAGATCTATAATAAGGTTGTCTTGTATCCAAGTGCTCAGTCCATTTACATTTTATTGCGCTCTAAAATAGCTGTAGTGGATATCTATGAATGGATTAAAGATTTTAGATTCTTTCTTCTTCACCGATCAACAATCGTCCAATTGTGGCATGGAGTTGGATTTAAACGAATTCAGCTGGATAGTCCTGCCTATATCGAAAACCGGAAAAAGTTTTTCCATCGTTTAGAGGCTGCCTTGTATGCTTTATATCCAAAATATGATGTTCTTGTATCAACATCAAAGTTTTATACAGAACAACTTTTTTCCAGAGCATTTAAATCTGATAGGATCATAGAAACAGGATATCCAAGAAATGATATCTTCTTCAGAGAAACAGTAAAAGAAGATTTAATTAGATGTGATGTAGAAACACATCAACTGATACAAGAGTTTAAGAATCAGGATCACAAAGTTATTTTATACGCACCAACCTACCGTGAGACTGGTGGTGATCCAATCACCAGTGGAGCAATTCAACTGTCGACTCTAAATGAATTTGCAAAAGCAAATAAACTACTATTTGTATTCAAGTTTCATACTTATACGAATCTATCCAACTCACAGGAAAACTTATCCAATATTGTTTGGTTTGATAATGAATTGGATGTGTATCCTACCCTTAAATTAATCGATCTTCTGATTACCGATTACTCTTCTATCTATATGGATTACCTATTGCTGAACAGGCCAATATTATATTACCCATACGACTATGAGAAATACATTGCTAAGGACCGAGCAATTCAATTTGACTATGAATGGATTACTGCAGGTACAATTTGTAAATCCGAAGAAGAGCTTCTAAAGCAGATCAGCAATTCAATCATTGAAGGTAAAGATGATCAAGGACACAAAAGATCAGAAATTTGCGATATTGCTTTCGACTTTAAAGATGGACAATCTTCGAAACGAATCGTTTCTGAGATCAATCAAATCCTAAAAAATTAAACTGTAATACTCTTGCTTGTTTCCCTACTACCCAAATAAATAGTAAATTCGCATTCGTATTTATAGAAGAAGGCTTTACAAAAGCTATTCACGCAAACAAGATCAAGGCAATATGAGAAATATTGGAATAATTTTAGCTGGTGGGAATGGATCAAGATTTGGCGGTAATCTGCCAAAACAATTTATAAAAGTAGCAGGCAAAACCATTATTGAACACACTTTAGATGTATTTCAGAAATGCACTAGTATAGATGAAATTGCCATTGTTATTAATCCAAATTTCACAAGTGAAATTGAAATGATTGTCAACAACAATCAATACAACAAGGTCAAAAAGATATTAAATGGTGGTAAAGAAAGAAGCGATTCAAGTTTGGCTGCCATCAATGCATATCAAACAGAGGAAAAGTCTGATGAAATAAAGCTTATTTTTCACGATGCAGTTCGTCCTTTTATCAATCGTACCATTATTAATGAGGTGGTTGATAGCCTGAATCATTGCAATGCGGTTGATGTGGCAATAAAAGCTACAGATACCATTATTGAAGTTTGCGATAAAAACCAGATTGTAAACGTACCTAACCGAGATCAGCTTCGACAGGGACAAACGCCACAGGCTTTTAGGTTAAAAACCATCAAAGAGGCATACGATAAAGCATTATCTGATCCTAATTTTAAAACAACCGATGATTGTGGTGTTGTACTAAAATATTTGCCAGAGGAAACCATTACTGTTGTTGAAGGTGCAGCCGAGAACATCAAAATCACCTATGATTTGGATATGTTCATTGCTGATAAGTTATTCCAACTTAAGAATCAAGAATTTAAAACCTCTAAGTTTACTTCTGAAAATATTGATCAGATTAAAGAGAAGTGTATTGTTATTTTTGGTGGTAGCTATGGCATAGGCAAAGATATCGCAACCATTTGTCAGGAAGCTGGAGCCAAAGTTTTTTCTTTTAGCAGATCAGAAAGTGGAGTGAATGTTAAAAATATTGAGGATGTAAGAACTAGCCTGGAGAAAGTATATTCTGAGGCGGGAAAAATTGATTACATCATCAATACTGCTGCCATTTTAAACAAAGAGGCTCTGATTAATGTAGACCAGGAAACCGTTGAAGAAATTATTGCCGTTAACTATTTGGGAATGGTTAATGTTGCAAAAGAGAGTTTCCAATATTTAAAGGAAACCAAAGGTCATTTGCTTCTATTTACCTCCAGTTCCTATACCAGAGGAAGAGCATCATATAGCTTATACTCTTCAACTAAAGCAGCAGCGGTTAATTTTACTCAGGCAATATCTGAGGAATGGAGACATTTTGGCATCAGGGTAAATTGTATCAACCCGGAAAGAACCAAAACGCCAATGCGTGTTAAGAATTTTGGCAATGAGCCTGTAGATAGCCTGCTAAAATCAGAGGATGTAGCGAAAATCTCAGTTCAAACACTTCTTTCTGAATTGACCGGACAAGTAGTTTATATCAAAAAATAACAATCCTTAAAAACATCTCCTAAATATGAAGTTTGCCCTATTGGTATATTGGAATAAAGTAAGAAATATTGGTGATTACATACAAAGTTTAGGAAGCCAGCAATTTTTACCACAAACCGATACATACATTAATCGCGAAGCATTATCTGAATTTAAGGATGATGAGCATAAATTAATCATGAACGGATGGTTTATGCACAAACCTATGAATTGGCCACCTTCAAACGCCATTAAGCCGCTTTTTGTTGCATTTCATATATCGCCTAAAACCCAAGATTTATTACTAAGTAAAAAAGCGATTGAATACTACAAAAAACACGAGCCAATCGGATGTCGTGATCACCAAACATGCGAATTACTTCAGAAACATGTTGTAGATGCTTACTTTTCGGGCTGTATAACTCTTACTTTACAAAAGGTGAAATATATCGATTCCAACTATACCGATGAAGTAATTTTTAGCGATGTTCTATACAATATGGCTAGGTATAATCCAAACATATCAGCAATTACTTTGATTCGAAGCTTTTTAAGAACACCTAAAGTAATTTTTGAAGCATACAAGAAAAGACAATTGATCAAGAAAGTCTTCCCAAAGCAGATTAGAAGTAAGGCCAAATACATCATTCAGGAAAAAAGCTTAAAAAAGTATTCACATGATGAACGATTTGATATAGCGACCGAATTCTTAAAGAAACTGGCGAATGCCAAACTGGTTGTCACTTCGCGTTTACATACCGCTTTGCCATGTTTGGCTTTTGGTACACCTGTTATATTTATTGATGGAAAACTGGGTAGAAAATTTGATACCAGCAGGTTAAGTAGTTATACCGATTCCATGCTAAATACAATTAGTATGAATGATATTCAAAATAAATCAGCGGAGGAATTACAAACTTTGGTAAATGATTACGCCAAAGGAAATCCCAATGTTCACATAAAATACAGAAGCGATCTCATGAATCGTGTGAAAGAGTTTATTGGAGCTTAATCGGGATTAAGTTTTTGATAATAGCATATATGAAAATAGCTGTTTCCTTAATAAAAGAAACAGCTATTTTTCTATATCATTATTGATTAATTCACCGATTTAACGATGCGGATACCATGTGCTCTAAGGGTAATTAAATTAGCCGGATTATTATCGTGGCGATTGGCTACTCTACAAGATAAATCATTGCTTAAATAGCCAGCTCCACGTCCAACTCTGTCATCTCCCGTTTCAGGTCCGGTAGGATTGGTTTGAGGATCACTGCTGTATTCACCATACCAATCAAAACACCATTCCCAAGCATTACCACTCATGTCGTATATTCCAAGTTCATTTGGAATTTTCTGTCCAACAGGCTGAGCGATATCATTAGAATTATAGGTATTCCAGGCAACTTCATCATAAGAATTGCTACCGCTGTATTTATATCCTTCACTTAGATTTCCTCCTCTTGCTGCAAATTCCCATTCTGCTTCATAAGGCAATCTTCCTCCAGCCCATTTACAGAAAGCATTGGCTCCAAACCATGAAACACAGGTAGCTGGACAATCAATTGTAGGTACACAAAAAGAGCCTTTAAAATAAAATCCTTCATCATCTGAATACCCTACAGGACAATAATCTTCACTAAGATTCACAATATAGTTAACCACTCCAAACTCTTCATCCGCATAAGTTCCATCGCTATTGCAATCAATATTATTCAAGAATTCAATGAATTGAGATTGTGTTATTTCATATTTACTTATTTGGAAATCACTCACCGTAACAGAATGTATCGGTAATTCATCTGATTGTCCTACATATCTCTCATCTCCCATTTGAAAAGTACCACCATCTACACTTATAAATTCTATTGCCGGAATTACACCATCAGTTTCTTCAATCAATACAATTTTTAATGGTGCATTTGCCTTGTCAGCCTGATAATATTTAAGCGAATCTACAGAATATGTATATTGAAAATTATTATATCCCTCTTTCAAAATCTCTACCTTATACTTGGAATAGCCATCATTAATACGAACAGTATTCGTTTCCGCTTTAAGTTCACCCGAATAAAGCTGCTTTTCTTCAGAGCTTATTTCAACATTAGCGTTCGTTAATTCAAAATTCTTATTTAAATTATTGTAAATAAATGCACTAATTGAAAAATCTAAAAACTCCCTCACTATAAAATCAAAAGTAGTATATCCAAAATCTGCGGCATCAAAACTTTCTGTAGATAAAACCTCAGGAGATAAATTCAAAACCTCGTCAGTTTTTATTTCAAATTCTATATCCAATGGTTTTTCAACA
>JAOARS010000023.1 GCA_025210415.1 Marinifilum sp.
GAAGAATTTTTAAAGTGAAGATTGGATGAAGCTGATTTTTTCAAAGAACTTGCCTGCTTTTGGCATAAATTTCCTCAAATTCCCTCGAAATATCCCGATATACCTTCGAAAATTTGAGAAAATTTCTACTCAAAATCAGTACAAACTGTGACAATATTTTTAATCGAACTCAGGTTAATAATGGTTGAGCCTTTCGAGTGCAACCCAAATAAGGCTCAGTTCATTATGCAATCGGTATTAAACTTGATACTCTCACTTTAAGTGAGCTTATCAATAATCTAAAATTGCAATTTTTAACATCCTGATCATCCCACTTAAAGTAGTAATATCAGGATGTAGCAGCACAATTTGTTATGTCGTTTTAATTTAGGTTTTTGCACTGGTATAATGCCGTCAATAGAGATTAAAGATCAATAATTTAGTGAGTATCCTGAAGTTTTTGAAGATTAAATGCGAATTGGTATTATTATACTTTTGTTAAGTGATGTTTGTTTTGTAGTTTTGATGAAACAAATACAGGGAATTGTTGTGCCACCATACCTAAGGAGAGAGCAACATGTTTTAAAAAAAATAATGCTTTTATGGATACATTAATAACACGTTTACGGGAGTTTCAGTTGAGAGATAAATTTACCAAAGCTGAATTAACAAAATTTGAATTGAGTTCGTTTGATAGTACAAAAAGAGATAAAATTGATCAAGTTATAAGTGAATGTGTTGAACGATTGGTTGAAGAGGTATCAAAAAAAAGGAGTAAGAAGAAAAAGAAGTTGATACTTCGACGATATTTTAAAAAATTTCAACGAAAAGATTATACCCCGGAAGAGCGTGATTTAGTATATGAAAACTATTTGGAATTGGCTAAGATTGTTAAAGTTGATATGAAAAATCAATTAGACAGGTGGATTTTAGGCTTGGAATTGTATATAGCTTTTAAAACTATGATGGCTTATGCAAAGCGAAACATTAAAGAAACAATAACTTACAATTGTAAAAATTGCGAAGAGGAATTTTATATTCACATCACAAAACGCAGTTCAGATATTCCTGATGTAACATACGATATTGTTCAATGTTCGGAATGCAGAGAATATAATCTCATTGATAAAGGAGCCGGAATAGAATCTTTTCGATTTGGGAAATGTGATTGGGTTGAACAATTGGAAAAAAGTCGTTTTAGTGAGGAGCAAGCGATTGCCAGATTTGAACAAGTCAAACTATTTAGAAAGTAAAAAAAGACAGCCACCTTTAAATTAGTTTCAAGTCAAGTGTGTGAAATATCAGGTAATTCGCAGTTACTTTTTAATGTTTTTAAAGAGTTTATAGGTGGTTCATATATCGGCAGATGTAAAATTCTTTGTGAAAGATTTTTCATTTTTTGCCGTTTTTGAATTTATGAAACTGCATTTTTTCGAAAAAACATACTTTTTGAATGTACTGAAACTACTTTCGACCAAAATTTTGCTTCGAAATGCAATCCGGAAGAGCATCTTTTTCATTTTTTGCCGTTTTTGAATTTATGAAACTGCATCTTTTCGAAAAAACACACTTTTTGAATGTACTGAAACTACTTTCGACCAAAATTTTGCTTCGTAATGCAATCCGGAAGAGCATCTTTTTCGTTTTTTGCCGTTTTTGAATTTATGGAAAAGCATCTTTTCGAAAAAACATACTTTTTGAATGTACTGAAACTACTTTCGACCAAAATTTTGCTTCGTAATGCAATCCGGAAGAGCATCTTTTTCGTTTTTTGCCGTTTTTGAATTTATGGAAAAGCATCTTTTCGAAAAAATATACTTTTTGAATGTACTGAAACTACTTTCGACCAAAATTTTGCTTCGTAATGAAGTGCGGGAAATAATTTTTTCAATTTTATTAAACTATCTGTATTACTTTGTTTTATAGCTGCATTTTTGAAGAGATTAACAACATTTAACAATTAATTGAATATATAGTTTGCTTTTGTGGTTTGTTATTGATAAATTCAATTTTCAAATTAAATTAAAACCCTGTAATGATTATGAGAAAGATATCTTTTAATGCAAACATTAACGAAACAGCCGAAATTTGTACATCAATTGTAGATTTAAATAAAAGGCAACCCATTGCTGAAGATGACTACTTTAAGGTCACTTTTAAAAAACTAACTGAACGTACTGAAAAATTAATTGGTAAAATTAATGCAGGCGGCATAAATAGTACATTAAAAGAAAAAGATGAGTTGCGAGATATTGATGTTCGTGCCATATTCTACGAAGTGGAAGCCAAATGCAATCGCAGGCCAAGTCCTGAGCAGAAAAGCGCATTAAGAATTAATGAGACATTGGATCGATACGGAATTCAGATTACCAGTGATAGCTATACCATCGAAAGTGCTCAAATTAGGGCAATGTTAAGCGATTTAAAAGCACCTGAATTGGCCGATGATCTGAAAATAATTCCCGATTTACCTGCCTTAATTGTAAATTTGGAGCAATCGCAAAAGGTATTCGATAATGCAAATGCAAAACTGCTAGAACAAAAGCAAGAACGTCAGACATCAAAATCGGCATCGGTGTTGGCATTTGAATGCAAAAATATTGTAAATGCTGAATTGATTGGATACATTGGAGCAATGGAGCAGGCAAATCCCGATAAATACAAAGTATTTTCCGATATGTTAGAAACGCTTATTAATGATGCAAATGCTAAAGTTCGCGACCGTATTTCTGCACAAAAAAGAAAAAAAGAAAACGAGGCCGAGGCGTAACAGTTTTAAAAAATAAGAATAGAGGGTGTCAAAAAAAATTGGCACCCTCTTTATCTGTCAACTTATGCCAAATGTAATAACCTTAGGCACTAAATTATTTTTGCCTCTTGATTTGTATGTTTTATAAATATTTCTCGCTGATATCCGCTGATTTTCGCAGAACATCAACGTATAATCCTTATTTCTGCGTGAATCTGCGAATAAATCTGCAATCATCTGCGAGAAAAATACGTTTGTCATGAAATTTAAAATCGGAAACAAAATTTAGTTTGCACGCCCTGTTTCAACTCTTGATTCGCATTTTAAATACAAATCGGTATTACATTGAAATGCGATTTTTATTTGATGCAACTTTCACTTGGGATTCTAACTTGAGTTCGGATTCTCAATAAAATAAGAATCGGGTTCTCAATAGCAAAGAATTCGTACCCCGAACTCCAGTCGGAGCACGAAACTGATGAGAATAAATTTAGTTTGCACGTCCTGTATTGATTAGGCAATAATGAATTTTATCACTTTTTTCAACGTTGAGTTTTCCCTCCTGGGGAACTGTAGCGAAGCGGAGCTTGTGAATACAATTAAAAATTGAGTTTATTGTGAATAAAATCCCGACAGGTAGGCTGTGCAAAATATTTAAATTTTTCCTTTCAAAATCAACAAATTGATTATTCATATATTGCAATCAAAGAAAGATTTACAGAAAAAGAAACTAA
>JAOARS010000338.1 GCA_025210415.1 Marinifilum sp.
GAGTATTTTTGGAATGCTTCATGCAGCAGTGCGTCCGGCTTTTGCATTGGTAGGATTCATTAGTGCCCGATTTGGTTTGGGAATTGGTGAAGCTGGTAACTTTCCTGCGGCAGTTAAAACAGTGGCAGAATGGTTTCCTAAAAAGGACCGTGCTTTTGCAACCGGGATTTTTAATGCGGGATCGAATGTTGGAGCTGTTTTGGCACCAGCAATTATTCCATTGGTAGTTGCTTCAAATGGAGATAACTGGCAGTTTGCATTTCTGGTAACTGGTGTGTTCAGTGCTATCTGGGTAACCTTATGGTTGAGAACTTATAAAAAACCCGAAGAGCATCCAAAAGTTTCCAAGGAGGAGCTAGACTATATTTTGCAGGATAATGACACTGCGAATACCGAAAAGGAAGCAGAAAAACTTTCATGGTCGCGCGTACTGCCATTAAGGCAAACTTGGGCTTTTGCCATTGGTAAAATTACCGATGCAGTTTGGTTTTTCTTTATGTTTTGGAGTGGAATTTTCTTCAAGCAAAAATTTGGATTAGATAGTATTAAAGAATTAGGTGGAGCTTTGGTAGTAATATATTTGGTAGCAGACTTTGGTAGTATTGGTGGAGGATATTTATCTAAGTTTTTTATCAACAGAGGTTGGAATTTAAATGCAGCTCGTAAAGTTTCTTTATTAATTTGTGCATTGAGTATTGCACCAGTGGCTTTTGCTGCTTTAACTAATAATGTTTGGATTGCAGTAAGCTTAATTGCTTTAGCTTCCGGAGGTCACCAAGCCTGGTCTGCTAACTTGTTTACTTTGGTATCTGATGTAATGCCCAAAAAAGCAGTTGCCTCAGTTGTAGGTATCGGCGGAATGATTGGTGCTATTTCAGGTATGTTAGTCGACTTTGCTTTGGGTACCGGATTGGATTCTTCAGGAAATGCATTCTACTTTTGGATGTTTCTTGTAGCAGGTCTGCTTTATTTGGTAATTCTTGGAATTATTCATTTGATGGTACCAAACTTGAAACCATTGAATGAAGATCTGAAGTTAGCAGATTAATGAGATTAATTCGATAAAATAACAATTTAATAATTGTTTAAACTGTTTGGTTAGAGGCGAAGTTACATTCTTTTTTGAATGGGCTTTGCCTTTTTTATTTCAATTAGAAATTGTTAGTTTGTACTTGCGTGAAGGAAAAATTATACCATTTATCTATAATACCAAATGCGGTAATAAATGGGCTAAAATAACAAATAGAGTATTTTGCCCTTATTCAAGGCAAAGAAGCTGTTTTTATAGCCCATTTTATAATATAGGGCTATTTGTAGCTCTGGAAATCTTGGTATTTACCAGTTCATAAAAATCAATTCTATGAAAAAAGCCATTGTTCTGATAGTTCTTATTGTTGGGGTTCTCTTTAGTAGAGCTCAGGATATCTATTTTGATCATCTGGATCTTAAAGATGGCTTATCGCAAATTTCGGTGACCAGCATTGGACAGGATAATTTGGGAACCATGTGGATTGGTACTCGCGATGGCTTGAACAGATACAATGGTTATGAAATTGATGTTTTTAGACATGATAGAGAAAATCCTAATAGTCTGTTGGGTAATAATATACGAGATTTACAGATTGATAATCAAAAATTAATTTGGGTATTAACATGGGAAGGACTTTCTAGTTTTAATATTGAAACGAATGAAATCAAGAATTACCCACATTCCGATGTGAATTGTTTTTATTTGGGAAAAGAAAACATTTGGGTTGGCACTAAAAAGGAATTACTGATACTTGATCCACGTAATGGAACTTATACCCCTGCTGACCATATCTTATCTGAATCGACAAATATTACTGAGATATACGAGAATAAATCAAACGAATTATTTTTTGGTACATTAAATAGAGGATTGCTCAATTACAATAAAACTACCGGACAGCTGACTACTATTTTAAAAGATGAAATTGCCTGTATTTACAAAAGTGTAAAGGATACTTTATGGATAGGTACTAAGAATCAAGGAGTGTATGCCATTCAAAAAAATAAAGTGCTGGTTCATTATACTAAAGAAACAGGTTTGGCACATAATGCAGTACGAGACATTTGTGAAGATGAAGATGGCAATATTTGGATTGGAACATTTTTGGGAGTAAGTGTTCTAAATGCTCAAACTCGGATACTCTCCAATTATTACCAGTCAGATAAAAATCCTAATGCTTTAAGTCACAATTCAATATATACTATGTTTCGAGACCAGGAGGGAAGCATTTGGATTGGAACCTACTTTGGAGGAATTAATATTTATAATCCCAAAACGAATATCTTTCGATATTTTGTTGCTGATCCCGATCAGAATAAATCAATTAATTATCGTGTTGTGGGATCAATGTTGGAAGATGATGATAAAAACCTTTGGATAGCAACAGAAGGTGGAGGGGTGAACTTTTACAATAGAAAAACCAAAAAATTCCGCTATATCACAAAAGGAGATGGTGCCAATAGTTTATCTCATAACAATGTAAAGAGTTTGTATTTGGATGATAAGAACCAATTATGGATTGGAACTCACTTGGGCGGTTTGAATGTGCTTGATATTAGATCAGGAAAAATTAAGAAGTATTTAAAAAATGGGAAAAATGCACAATCAATACCTAGCAATGTAATTTCTGCAATTATACCATACAAGGATAAATTCATTTTAGGCACAAATAAGGGAGTTGTTATGTTTGATCCTAAAACAGAAAGATTTTCGGATTATTTTGAACATGAAGATCAAAGACAGCTGATAGGGCAGAAAATTTTGGCTTTGTTGATTGATCGAAGTAATCGTTTATGGATTGGATCAGAAACCAAGGGACTAAGTGTGTATGATTTGAAAAGTGGTAAACTAAAGAGTTATCGTCGAAACATGAATGAAGCCAATGGTATTAGTAGCGACTTTATTTATCAAATCTATCAGGATCATATGCGGCGAGTATGGGTAGCTACTTCAGGAGGAGGACTTAATCGTTACCTACCCGAAACGGATAGTTTCAAAGTGTATTCAAGCAAACATTATAATTTGCCTTCCGATTTTATTTATGGAGTAACCGAGTCGAGATATGGATTTCTATGGGTGGCAACCAGTAAAGGAATTAGCAAATTCGATGTAGAAGATGAAAGTTTTCAAGCTTATGACTATGAAAATGGTTTTCCTTTGGGTGAGATTAACGAACGAGGATTATACATTACTTCCGATGGGGAAGTGTTCGTTGGAGGAATTCATGGGATGGTGTCTTTTTGGGAAAAAGAGTTGCAGAGTCAGGGAAGTATTCACTCTTTATATTTTACCGCCTTACAGATTAATAACCAGGAAGTGAAAGTTGGAGATGAAACGGGTATTCTTGAAAAAACATTACCATTTACTGACAAGATTCACCTGAATCACAAACACAGTGTAATTGCATTCAATTTTACTTCCTTTAACTACCAGAAAGCAAATAAATCAAGATATCAGTACATGATGCGTGGTTTTGATAATAATTGGGTTGATGCCGGATATCGTCGTTCTGTTAGCTATACGAACTTGTCTGCCGGAAACTATGAGTTTATGGTGAGAGAAATACATACAGATGGTAAAATAGGAGCAACTACAAGTTTGTCTATTAAAATTGATCCGCCTTTCTATAATACTTGGTGGGCTTATCTAATCTACCTGACAATTGTTGTGGCTATTTTGTTTTACATCAACAGGATGTTAATTTCAAAAGCGATTTTAGAAGAGAACTTGAAAAAAGAGCAGATAGATAAGGAACGAATTAGAGAATTGAATCAATCAAAACTTAGGTTTTTTACCAATATTTCTCATGAGTTCAGAACGCCGCTTACGCTGATAATTGGACAATTGGAAGCTTTGCTGGATGAATCTGGAATTGCTCAGAATATCTACAATAAAATCTTGATAGCATATAAGAATTCATCACGATTAAAGAATCTTATTGATGAGTTGTTGGAGTTTAGAAAACAGGAACTCGGACATATGAAATTGAGAGTGAATGAGTACAACTTTGTAGATTTTGTGCAAACCATTTACGATTCTTTTAAAGAATATGCACAAAAGCGAAACATCAATTTCAAATTGGTTTGTCATCAAAACAAGATTCCTTTGTATTTTGATGCCCGTCAAATGGAAAAAGTATTTTTTAATCTTCTTTCCAACGCATTCAAGTTTACTCCTGATGGAGGTTCCATCTATGTATTGGTTGATAATCACGATAAGGAGATTGTGATAAAAGTTCTTGATTCTGGTGAAGGGATGCCATCTGAGTACATTGATAAAATTTTTGATCGATTTTATCAGGTAGATAATATCAACCAACAAAAGCATCAACATCTGGGATCAGGTATCGGTTTAGCACTAACAAAAGGGATTGTAGATATACATGGTGGTAACATTAAAGTGACTAGTAAGCATGAGGAAGGTTCCTGTTTTGAAGTATACATACCCAAAGGAAAAGATCATTTAAATGATGAGAATATCATTTGGAATAAAGAGCAAGTTTTCGAACTGAGTTCAAATGCAAGGATATTGTCTGATACAATTGTGGAATCGGACATGGAGGAACCTGAATTGCATAGCATATTGACTAATGCTACGGTTTTAATCGTTGAAGATAATGCTGAAGTGAGAGAAATGCTTTGTTCATCATTTGAAGATGAGTATACAATTATTGCAGTAGAGAATGGTCAACAGGGCCTTGAGAAGGCCATGGAGCATCAACCTGATTTGATTATTAGTGATGTTATGATGCCCATACTTAGTGGTACTGAGATGTGCGAGCAACTAAAAGGAAATATTACAACCAGTCATATACCAGTTATTTTGCTTACGGCAAAAGATGCATTGGAGTATAAAATAGAAGGGATGGAGCTTGGTGCTGATGATTACATTACCAAGCCGTTTAATATGAAATTGCTTCAGGCTCGTTGCCGAAATCTGATCAAATCGCGTAGATCGCTACAAGATAAATTCAGAACGAATCCTTCTTTAGGAATTAAAAATATCACCTCGAATTCTTTAGATGCAGAACTTCTTGAAAAGGCCATTAAGGTTGTAGAAGATAACTTAGATAACTCAAAGTTTGACATTAGTAAATTTGCACAAGAAATGAATTTAGGAAGAACCAGTTTGTATACCAAGATAAAAGGAATAACCGGGCAAACTCCTAACGAATTTATTTTAAGCAGCAGGTTGAAAAAAGCAGCCATCTTGTTAAGATCCAAGTCAGGAATTAGCGTATCTGAAGTGGCTTATGCCGTTGGATTTACTACCCCACGTTATTTTAGCAAATGTTTTAGCGATCATTTTAAGATTTCTCCATCTAAATATGTAAAAGGAGATTCTTCTTCCTCAGAATAATTTTTTACATGCAGATTGTATTGATTTTCAGAAACTGTTTAACTTTTGTTTTTGAGGATTAGTTTGGATGCATTAAGTACTCAGACAAAGGAAAAATGATTCGAATAGCCTTAGCTATTTAAAGAATTTTTGCAGCCGACTGAGTGCTTAAGTCGCCAAAATAAACCAAAGGATAAAATTTAAA
>JAOARS010000339.1 GCA_025210415.1 Marinifilum sp.
AGACGTTTGCGTATGGTAATCTGGAAACAATGGAAAAGAATACGTACCCGATTTAAGAATTTAAAGAAGTTGGGCGTAAATCCTTCCAAAGCATGGCAGTTTGCTAATACTCGGAAAAGTTATTGGCGTACATCTATAAGCCCTATACTTGCATCAAGTATTACAGATGAACGTTTAGCTACGGCAGGGTTTGTTTTCTTTCTAGATTATTATAAGCAAGTGAGAAAAGGTGTGATTTAGGAACCGCCGTATACGGAACCGTATGTACGGTGGTGTGGAAGGTGCATCAGAGGGACTATTATTTATCCCTCTGACCATCTATCCGATTATCTAAAGAGGCAGGAATAAATCCTGCCTTAAAGTCAATTTTAGTTGAATCCTAATTAGTATCCCGGATTTTGACTAATATTACCATTCGTCTTAATGGCTTTTTGAGGAATTGGGAGAATTAACTTCTCAGACTGAATATTTAATCTATTTTCTGCCATATTAAATCTTTTTAAAGTTGCAAACCAGTTTCCTTCTGTCTCAAATTCATCATCATATAAGGTGATTAATTCATTCATATCGACCATTGCAAGAGTAGGTTCAGATCTTCTTTCCAGCAACTGATTGAAATATTGAATTGCTTTCATTTCATCGCCAATTTGATAGGCAGCTTCACCACAAATCATTAAGGCCTCAGCATAGCGAAGTATTGTTACCTCTTCTCCTTTTGAATAAACTTCGTTAAAAATGTTATCGTTTCCTTTATCTATGCCCCAAATAATTTCTTTTGAGCCTTTTGCAAATGCATCCTCATATTTTGATTCCAAAGAATAACTTCCACTATTGATAATCATTTCTGCATATTTGGCGGCATTCTGCCAATCTTTTTTCAAGCTGTATAATCTCGCCAAAAGGCAGAGTGCAGTGTGTTTACTAATTTGATCATTTTTCAATAGAATAGTACTTGCCTTATCCAAGTCTTGAATCATAAATTGATACAATTCTTCTTTTGTGCTTCTGTGCAGGTCAAGAAAATCATCTTTATACTGACTGGTTGTAATAGGTACATCTCCAAAGTAAGTATTCAAATGATACAATACCATAGAACGAATTACTAAAGCTTGTCCTTTTGCTGAATTTTTTTCCTCGGTAGTAATATTTATCTTAGAAAGATTCTCAAGTATGTTATTTAGTTTGAAAATAATCTTGTAAGCATCGAACCATAACTTTTCAACCCTAGGGTTATCTGCTTGCACATTGTGGTTAAAAATAGCATTCCAACTATTAGAAGGAGCATCAACCCATTGCGTGTAAACATTGTCAAAAATAACATTTAGCTTGCTGTAGTCAGCAAATAATTTATGGCAATCTGCAAGTGTATCAGTTAATTGTTTTGCAGTCTCAATAGGATAGTGGCCATTGGTATCATCTTTGTTTAGAATGCCATCACCATCAAAATCCACATAGTTTTCAAACTTACCCAATTCAATAGTTTGCCCCAATTCTTTGTAGCGATCTACAATGTTACTTTTAACACGATCAATAATACCTCTAAGAGCTTTACTGTTTGCTTTTATTTTCTCAGAAATGTCTGTATCATCAATTGTACCATTGTCCTTTAAATCTTCGCTAAACTGCGAAAGTAATTCGGTAAATTGGGCTTCACTATTACCATTTAGCATGATGGTTGAAATGGCCAATAAAACTTCAGATTCTGTACTGCTACCAACAATACTTACTTCTTCGGGTTGTTTGTAATCTCCATTAATGTGGAAAGTTGCCAATACTTCTTTTAACGATTGTTTTTTAGCCCCAGAAAAGCTTTTTCCTTCACCAATTAGTTCAATTACTCTTTCTCTTTGTAAATGAGTAAGAAGATTTACATTTACTGATGATTTATCGGTAAGGTCGGCCAAAGCCATTAATGTAATTTTCGATGAAGAAAGCGCTCCTTCTACTTCGTTAAAAAAGAATCCATCAACTGATAATTGTACATATTTCGATGCCAATTCGATGTCTTTGATCTCAAAAGAACCATTATCGCCTTTAATTTGAGTGGTGAAGTTACGTCCTGTAAGAGAAAGTGTTTTGTCTAATTCTGAAACCGTAATTGTTGATCCACTAATGAATGGCCCTTTTTCGATAAGTCCATTAAAACTTTTCTTTTCTGTTTTTGGTTCTTCGGGTTCTTTAACCGGATCGTCGCTTTTATCGCATTGGGTAAAAAGCAGTAATGCACTTATCATGCAAATAATGAGTTTAAGTTTTGTCATTTTTTTATGCAATTTTTATTAACTATGTATGTTATATTGTTTGTAGCAAAATTATCAAAAGTATATCTTAATTAAAGATATTTAGTGATATTTTCTATGTCATTTTAAATGTAAAATTTACACATGACACTATACCAATTATTTACAATTAGTTATGAATAAAGAGAAGTTAATAACCTGAGTTCGATTAAAAATATCTATCACAGAAAATCAGATTTATTTAAGATTTGCTTTAAAAAATCTGAAAGAATATCGGGATATTTTGAAGAATTTTTAAAGTGAAGATTGGATGAAGATGATTTTTTCAAAGA
>JAOARS010000340.1 GCA_025210415.1 Marinifilum sp.
AAGTACAATCCTGCAGAATCGGAGGACAAGTGGTACAAGTATTGGATGGATAAAGGATTCTTCCACTCAGTACCAGACGAGAGAGAGGCGTATACAATTGTAATTCCGCCACCAAACGTCACCGGTGTGTTACACATGGGGCACATGCTAAACAATACAATTCAAGATGTATTGGTCCGCAGAGCCAGATTGCAGGGAAAGAATGTCTGTTGGGTACCAGGAACCGACCACGCGTCGATTGCTACCGAAGCTAAAGTTGTAAACAAACTAAAGCAAGAAGGTATTGCTAAAGCAGATATCACTCGCGATGAGTTCATGAAGCACGCATGGGAATGGAAAGAGAAGCACGGTGGAATCATATTGGAGCAGTTGAAAAAATTAGGTGCTTCATGTGATTGGGAGCGTACAGCTTTTACCATGGATGAATCTCTTTACGAATCAGTAATCGATGTATTTATCGATTTGTACAAGAAGGATAAAATTTACCGCGGTGTTCGTATGGTAAACTGGGATCCTGCTGCGCAAACCGCTGTTTCTGATGAGGAGGTAATTTACAAAGAGTTACAATCTAAGCTTTACTATTTAAGATATAAAATTGAAGGAACCGAAGATGAGTATGTAACCATTGCAACCACTCGTCCGGAAACCATTTTGGGTGATACCGCTGTTTGTGTAAATCCAAACGATGAGCGTTTTACCCACCTAAAAGGTAAGCGTGTAATTGTTCCTTTGGTAAATCGCTCTGTACCTATTATTCAGGATGAGTATGTGGATATGGAATTCGGTACTGGTGCATTAAAAATTACACCAGCTCACGATTTGAATGACTACGAAATTGGTGATCGTCACAATTTGGAAACCATTGATATTTTCAACGATAATGGTACAATGAGCGAAGCTGCTCAAATGTATATTGGCAAAGATCGTTTCGAAGTTCGTGATTTGATTATTCCTGATTTGGAAGCAGCAGGCAACTTGGTGAAAATGGAAGATTACGTGAACAAGGTTGGTTTCTCTGAAAGAACCGATGCTGTAATCGAGCCTAAGCTTAGTATGCAGTGGTTCCTGAAAATGAAAGAACTTTCGCAGCCAGCTTTGGATCATGTAATGAATGATGACATTCAATTGCACCCTGCCAAGTTCAAGAACACTTACCGTCACTGGATGGAAAATGTGAAGGATTGGTGTATTTCTCGTCAGTTGTGGTGGGGACAAAGAATTCCGGTTTTCTATTTGCCTGAAGGCGGATATGTTGTTGCCAAAACTATTGAGGAAGCTATTGAAGCAGCAAAAGCAAAAACAGGTAAAGAGTACAAAGCGGAAGATTTGCGTCAGGATGAGGATGTATTGGATACCTGGTTCTCTTCTTGGTTGTGGCCAATTTCTGTTTTCGATGGAATTCGCAAGCCTGGCAACGAAGAAATCAAATACTATTACCCAACCAATGACTTGGTGTCTGGTCCGGATATTCTATTCTTCTGGATTGCACGTATGATCATTGCGGGTTATGAATATATCGGCGAAAAGCCATTTAGCAATGTGTACCTAACAGGTATCGTTCGTGATAGCCAGCGTCGTAAGATGTCTAAATCATTAGGTAACTCTCCAGATCCATTGGATTTGATTGCCAAGTATGGTGCTGATGGTGTTCGTGTGGGGATGTTGCTTTGTTCTCCTGCAGGTGGTGACTTGTTGTTCGACGAGAACCTGCCAGAGCAGGGACGTAACTTTACTACCAAGATCTGGAATGCATTCCGTTTGGTGAAAGGTTGGAAAGTTGCAGATATCGAGCAGCCTGAATCGGCAAGAATTGCTACTGAAGTATTCCACGCCCGTTTGAATAAAACGATGGAAACTTTGGATGAGCAGTTCAAGCAATACAGAATCAGCGAGGCATTGATGACTGTTTACACTCTGTTCCGCGATGAATTCTCATCATGGTATTTGGAAATGGTGAAGCCAGGATATCAGCAGCCAATCGACAAGAAAACTTACGAAGCTACAGTTGGCTTGTTCGAGAAGTTGATGCAGTTATTGCATCCATTTATGCCATTCCTAACTGAGGAAATCTATCAGTTATTGGCTGATAGAAACGAAGAGGATAGCATCATGATTTCTGTAATGCCAAAACCTGAAGCTTACGATGCTACTTTGTTAGAGAAATTCGAGCAGGTGAAGGAAGTGATTGTTGCAGTTCGTAACATCCGTAAGCAGAAAAACATTGCATTTAAAGATGCTTTGGCAATGAACTACCGTTTGAAAGAAGGCAATTACGATTCTTCTTTTGATACAGTGGTTGCCAAGATGTGTAACCTTAGCGAGATTTCTACTGCCAATGGCGAAATGACCGGAGCAATGTCGTTCATTGTAAAAGCTGTTGAATATTTCATTCCGCTTGGCGATTTGGTTGACGTTGAAGAAGAACTAAAGAAGATGGAAGAAGAGTTGAAATACACTCAAGGGTTCCTTGTTTCCGTTCAGAAGAAAATGAGCAACGAACGATTCGTAAACAATGCTCCTGCCAAAGTGGTTGAAATGGAGAAAAAGAAAATGGCTGATGCTGAAGCTAAAATCAAAGTTTTAGAAGAGCGTATTGCCAGTATGAAGTAATTTAAGATGCAGATGATCATGATTGTTTATGATCTTTACTGATATAAAACTAAAATGCCGTTCCTTG
>JAOARS010000341.1 GCA_025210415.1 Marinifilum sp.
TGAGCCATTCGAATCATAAACTATTGCATGTTGTCTCAGAAATTTTCGCCCTCTTAATTGTCGTCGTCTTATATGTTGCCAAAGTACTTGTTCCGAAGGAGTAGCTCCGTTTCTAAGTTTTTGCTTTAATTCTTTGATATCTGAGTATTTCATGTGAAAGGTATTTCCAATAAATTTAGAAATTTTGCATCAAGAAATTCAATAAATATTAATCAACGATCTAATTTTCAAGTTAAGTTTTTCCCTTCAAGGGAAAATGCCGACAGGCAAAAGGGTGGAGGAAACCTAAATCTAATTCAATAAAATTAGAATAAAGAAGGAGTGAGGTACAGCGTACCGTAGTATTTTGGATTGCTTGAATGCCTCGGGTTAAAACCCAAGCCAAAGGATAATTTCAGCACAGACTATTTCCATTTGTCCTCTGCTTTAGCTGAGGGTAGAATATTATAAAAGAAAAATCCCGAACTCGCAAGCTCGGGATTTTCTCTAACCACTATTTACTAACCTAAATCTAATTCTATGAAAAAACTTCTTTTGTTTTGTACATTACAAATATAGGGTAGAAGTGTGCTAAATGCATTGAATAAATGTTAATGAAGCTTAAAAGTGGGTTTTTGATTTTATTTTGCACCCCTTCGCCTGTCGGCACTTCCCCTAGCAGGGGAAGACTCTAAAATTAAATGGGAGAACTTTCAAATCATCGTTTTACAATACCATTAATTACAGGTGGTTTCCCTAATAGGGAACCGGAACGAAGTGGAGCTCGTGAATACATTAATATGAAAATTGTATGTGAACAAACTGTCGACAGGCAAAAGGGTGGAGTAAACTATAACAATTTAATAAAATTAGAATTTAACCGATACCAAAGAAAAATCCCGAACCTGCTAAGTCCGGGATTTTCTTCTAACCACTATTTACTAACCTAAATCTAATCTATGAAAAAAACTATTCTGTTTTGTATGTTACAAATGTAGGGTAGAATTGTGCTAAATGGTTTGAATAAATGTTAAGGAAGCTTAAAAGTGGTGGGAATGTTGAGATTGATATGACGGTGCGCTGCATCTTATTTAAAATTTACATGATTGATTCTATAAATATTTCGCAGCTCTGCTGCTTAAATTGCAAATAAAAACAGGTGCAGAGCACCGCGATATTTGTAGAAAATTCGAATAAAGAAGGGGTGAGGTACAGCGTACCGTAGTATTTACGGATTATAAATCCTTTTTCTCCACAATCCCTGATTGCAAATCAGGGATAGCTTAATGTTGATTATTCCTTCGAATTCTCAAAAAAGCCTGCACATATCGCAATTCAGAGTAGCTATAATCATTGCCCAGAGCTTCTTTTACAGGGTTTAGACTATCGGTACCATGAATTTTAAATTGTTCAGTGATTTTGTTGAGCTTATCATTTTCAACAAACTCTTTTAAATTCAGCATTCCCAAACCAACGTAATGAGCCAAATGAGATTCAATTGTTGTTTGGGCTAAATTGCGAAGAGCTGCTATTTCTCTTACGTTTTTACCTTCCTTATACATGTCGTAGCTAACTTCTTTGGTATTGGGCTTCTTCGGTTTTATTTCAGGTTCAGGTGTAAAATTAAGCATGCCTAAACCTTTTTCTTGCCTGTATTCCATTACCAGTTTAATTACATCGGCACCATACCGTTCAATTTTCTTTTTACCAAATCCTTTTACAAATTTTAGTTGATCAGCAGTATATGGCAGTTGGTTGGCAATATCAACCAGGCTCTGTTGCGAGGCAACCATGTATGCAGGAGCGTTCATTTTTTCAGATAGATCTCTTCTCCAAATTTTTAATTTGCGAAGCAATGTGGCATGTTCAACATTTTCATCTACAACATCGCGTTTTCGTTTGGCTCTAAAACCAGGTTTTTCTAAATGGGCTTTTGCTCTGACACCCAAATAAGAATCCAATTTAAATCCGTTAATACAAGCTTTTACACAGGTAAGTTTTATACCTGAAATTTCGTGTAGTTGTTTTAGATATTCATTTATCACTTTTTCAATGGCTTTATTATCCGTTTCAAAACTATAATCGTTTAGAATTGAAATTAAATGTTGATCCAGTTTATCTGAAAAATACTTACAGCCATTTTTTATTCTTTCCTGTGCTTCTTTGTTGTCATCTAACTTTTCATCGCCAAAGCAATACCTTTTTAAACTTGGAATAAACTTATCGGCAACATTTAGAATTTCAGTTTGGAATGCATCAAAACCAGTCTTGATTTTCTCTGGAAGATTTCCCTGAAAAGCTTTCAAGTTATCTTGTAGTTGCTTGTTGATGTTTCGGTAAATTCTAAAAATATTCGAGTATGAAAACAGTTCTTCTAGGAGTTGAAATTGAAAACTTCGTTTCGCAATTTCCAATTGTTCTTCTTTTGGAGGATTTTTCTCAATAAATTGAGTGAATTGAGATACAGAACGATCGCAGATAATTCCACTTTCACTCAGTTTTGATTTAAGCACCAAACCTTCCAGAGTTTTACATCTACTTAGAGCCACATAAACCTGACCATGCGCAAAAGCCGCATTGGCATCAATAATTGCCTTTTCGAAAGTTAAGCCCTGGCTTTTGTGTATGGTAATGGCCCAGGCTAATTTTAACGGATATTGGGTAAATTGCCCAACTACATCTTCCTGAATTTCTTTCGATTCCTGATTAATGCTGTATTTTATACTCTGCCATTCTTCCGGATGAACCTCAATTTCGGAATGATCGTTTTCGCATTTTACCAGAATAGCATCTTCATCAAATCCTGTAACGATACCAATTTTACCATTGAAATATCGTTTCTCAGGCGAGCTGTCATTTTTCACGAACATTACTTGAGCACCTTCCTTTAGTTTTAAATCTTCATCGGTGGGGAATGAATACTCCGGAAATTGTCCGTCGATGGTTGCACTAAAAGATTTTGTTTTGCTTTTGAGTTTCTCTAATTTTTCATCGTTAATTTTGTGAGCTCGTGCATTGTGAGTGGTTAAAGTAATGTAACCATCTTTATTGCCGGGATTAAAATCAGGCAAATGCCTTTTTTCCAATTCTTGAAATGATGAATGGGAGAGTTGGTTGTTCCTGATTTCATTTAAGATTTGAATAAATTCCTGATCTTTTTGGCGGTAAACATGTTTCAGCTCAATACTTATGTGCTGCGATGATTGAAATGCTTTACTGCTAAAGAAAAATGCAGTTTCGTAATGTTGACTCAATAAACTCCATTCTTCGTTTTTTACAACCGGGGGAAGTTGTTGCAAGTCTCCGATCATTAAAAGTTGAACGCCACCAAACGGAAGCTTTCGATTCTTAAATTTTCGCAAAACTTCATCAATTCCGTCCAGTAAATCTGCTCGAACCATACTAATTTCATCAATAATCAGGAGGTCGAGAGATTTAATCAGATTTATTTTTTCTTTTCGGTACTTTCGCACCGAAGCTCCATTTGCTTTTGGATTTTCGTTTAGGATTTGTCCTGGCAAAATAGGGCCAAATGGCAATTGAAAAAAGGAATGAATGGTAACACCTCCGGCATTAATTGCAGCCACACCAGTAGGTGCAACAACCACCATTCGTTTTGGCAGTTCAGCTTTAAGTTGCTTCAAAAATGTTGTTTTGCCTGTACCAGCTTTTCCTGTTAGAAAAATTGTAGTATTCGTATTTTTAACGAATTTATGTGCTAGTTCGAGTTGTGAATTGGATTCCATTTTGTAAAAATCAGTATAAGTAAACTAAAAGTACAAAACCCAATTCATCTTAAACAATAATTTGCAGATTATTTTAATCAATTTCCACAATTTTATTTTTAACTGCATACATTACCAGTGATGTGGAATTCTTACAACCCGTTTTGCTTAGTAGGTTAGCACGATGACGATCAACGGTTCTGTGACTGATGAAAAGTTGCTCTGCAATTTCAGCATTACTAAATCCATCACAGATTAATTTTAAAACTTCAAGCTCTCTTGTGGAAAGTTTAACGGCATCGGTTCTTAATTTTTGCAATCTTTTTTGATCGAGAATATCAACCAATAGCTCCTGAGAGAAATATGATTTTCCTGCTATAACAGCTTCAATTGCTGCAATTAGCTCATCGGCATCAGAATTTTTTAACAGGAATCCTTTCACTCCGGCATCCAGCATTTGGTCGTAATACTCTTCTTCTCCGTGCATCGAAAGAACAATCACTTTCAGGTTCGGATATTTTTCCATTGCAATTCTTGTGGCATCAATTCCATTCATTTCCGGCATATTGATATCCATTAAGGCAATATCTATGGTTTCGTTTTCAGCCATATCTAGAAATTCCTTCCCATTCGATGCTTCGCCAATTACCGTGATATTAGGAATATTGCTCAATAAAAAGCGTAGTCCGCTTCTAAACATTTTGTGATCATCAACAATGATTACCTTATTCTCTTCCATATTGCAATTATAATTTAATTTCAATTACAGCCATCATTCCGCCACGTTTGGGATTACTTTTTATTTTATGAGTTCCATTTAAGGATCGAATACGGCTTAAAACATTGTAAAGTCCCATTCCGTTAGAGGTTCCCGCATGAATCTTTTTCGAATCAAACCCAATTCCATCATCAATATATATTAATGATAACAGCTTGCCTTCGCGGGCAAGATTTATTTCAATATTCGTGGCTTTAGCGTGTTTAATGGTGTTGTTTATAAGTTCAGTTATTACTCTAAAAACAACAACTTCTATTTGATGATTCAACCGTTCACTCATATTTTCAGCATGGAAACTAATGTTTATGGCTTGCGATACATTTATCTTGTTGGTGAACGATTGAATTGCTTTTTCAAGGCCAAAATCATTTAAAACATGTGGGCTTAAGTTATTCGAAATCTCCTTAATGCTGACCAATGCTTCGTTTACGGCATCAACAGAAGCTCGAATAATATTGTCTTTGTCATCCTCAGATTTAACCTTACTTAAGGAAGAAAGGTAAAGGTTGATACTTGATAGCAGAGGACCTATAGAATCATGTAAATCTGTTGCAAAGCGTTTTCTCTCGCTCTCTTCCGTATTGATAACAGCATTTAAAATTTTGCGTTCGGTTTCTTGCCTGATACTAATATCCGTACCAACCGAAAGTATTAGTTTGCTATCTTGCAATTCGATTAAACTAAGATGAATTTCTACCGGAAAAGTACCTCCATTTTTTCTTTTTTGCACAGATTCGAAAGAAACCGAAGGGTTGGAAGAACTCAATTTTTTACGATAAGCATGAAGTTCAGAACTGTTGTGAATCATGTCTATTTCGCTATAATTCAATTTCAGCAATTCACCCTGATTGTATCCAAGCCATTTACAAGCAGCAGAATTGGCATCCAGAATCGACCCATCGGTATTGTAAATCAGAATTTCATCAGATGCTTGCTCAATTAACGAACGCCAGCGTTTTTCAGAAATTCGAAGTTTTTTTTCTTCTTCGCGAATTTTTTCTTCGGCAACTTTACGTTGATTGATATCGATAAGCGTTCCTACCA
>JAOARS010000342.1 GCA_025210415.1 Marinifilum sp.
AACGGGATAAAAGAAAAACTAAACGGGAGAGAGTTGAATGTAAACGGGAAGAACTCGAATCTGATTACATCTGAGATGAAAACAAATGGAAAACACTTAAACAACCACGGAAACATTTCTGTTTTTAACGAATAAAACACGCAACCAAACAGAATTCACATAAAATATTTAATCATCTTCACTGCATTATTCTTTTTCAACTTGATCTTATAAAATAAAATTATTAGCCGAAAAAATCACCTGTATCTTATGAATAGTCATGCATTTCTTTGTATTCTATAAAAATCAACACAACACATATACAAACAGAATGATACAATAAATAAAGCTTGACAAAATAAATCAATTTTTTATTTATAGTTATTTTTATATTATACATTGTTATTTTTTTAAAAAAAATTAACTTTGAAAACATCTGTCAAAATATATTACAATAATATTATTCAAATCATTTAAAAAATGAAAAAAACAATTATTGCACGACACAATGCCAATCAACAGGTTCTATTAAGACTAAATGACAATCGTGAGAAATTTTCACAAGTTCCAATTATGATTCGCTTGCTATCAGAATTGGAAAAAATGGTAGATGAAACAGAAGAGTTAATTACCAAGGGAGAAAATATTCCAGGTAAAACGGCCGGCAATAAAAACCTGGCAAAATCTGAATTAATAGCTGTAAGCCTTAAAGTAAGCAACATTGTAAAAGCTTTTGCTTTTACTACTAAAAATGAAAATCTTGCCAACTTTATTGTAAGTTCGAACAACGCCCTTGCCCACCAAATGCGCGATCAGGAACTGTTAGAGTATTCTAAAAATTTACTCGATCGTATAAACTCTTTTACTGCCGAATTGGCTGATTATGGACTTACCGAAGAGTTAAAACAAGAGTTGGATACCGAAATAAAAGATTACGAGCATCTAATGACCGAACCACGCAAACTAATTAGCGAACGTAAAACAACCAACGAATTAACAGAGGATAAAATTGCTATGATACAAAGTATGCTTAGCAACCAACTTGATCCTATGATGGAACTGTTTGTTGACGACAAAGAATTTTACCTTGCCTACAAATCGGCTCGAATGATTGTTGACCCGGCTACACGAAAAAAATCGGAAGAAAATAAAGAAAACAAACAGGCTGAGAATTAAATAATCGATACAACAGCAAAACACCCTGCATAAAATGCAGGGTGAAATTCAAAAATTTAATAATAACCGGGAGTTGCCGCTCCCAATTAAAACTACAAATTTATGAAAAAGCTCTATTATCTGCTAGCAAGTATGGCAGTAATTTTAATGCTTGCACGTTGCGAAACAATTAATATGGATGATGAAATGGATGCCATTAATCCTGACAAAAATGAAATAAACAAAGGGATTAATTACAATGTAAGCCTGAAAAGTGCCAAATACCTCATTCAATCTACCGAAAAAGATAAAACCATAAAGAATATTGAACCATTGGTTACCGGAAAGGATACACTTATGTTTATCTTTAATTTTGATAATGGTTGGCAGGTTGTTTCGGGCGATAAGCGAACCGAACCTATTCTTGCATCCGATAAAGATGGTAAGCTATCAATCGAAAAATTGAGCAACCCCGGTGTTGCAACCTGGTTAAGCGACAAAGCTGACAAAATTTTATACCTGAAGAAAAACAACCCTAAAATTGATTACAACGAAAATATTGAACTCTGGGTATTAATTGACAAAGCAGCACATTTTACGAAAGAAAACCTGGAAAAATACAATACAAAGTATAGTGCCATTTCTTCTGAAAAAACCAAACAGGTTAAAAAACGCCCCTTACCTGACGGAAGCTACCGTTGGATTAAACGTTTGGTTTCGGTTACTTCTACCCCGTGGAACGTTTCGTCGCAAAAGGGCCCTTTGTTAAAAACCAAATGGGGGCAGGGAAATCCCTGGAATACTGATGTTCCATATGCCTTAATAAATGATAATAAGTGGATCAAATGTCCCACAGGCTGTACCGCTGTAGCTATGGCTCAATTTATAATATGCATTATCGAATTAACAAACCTAAAGGGTTGTTCCATACAGTTAGCTGTACCGGTAAAATATGGGATAGTAAGAATTATCGAGTAAGTTTTTCCAGAGGAAGTTATGTTGCCAATTCAAATCGTTGGGATTTAATGAAAAAGAACAAATATTCCATCGGAAATGCATCTTACGTTGGCGACTTAATGGCTGATGTTGGAAATAGAGTGGGAATGAAATACGGAGCCGAAGGTAGCGGTGCAAATCCTAGCCCTGATGCTTTCAGCCAATATGGCATCAGTTCTACCGAAGGAGATTACAACTATAGTACTGTTTACAGTAATTTGCAAAGCAACAAACCCATACTTATTACTGCATATGCCAATAAAAAGAGAAAAGGCATATGGCCATTCCGAAAAACTGTTTATTCCGGAGGCCATGCATGGGTTATAGATGGGTACAAACGCAAGCAAAAAACTTTTACCTATACATACGAATGGGTATTGATTAAAGATGACAGAAGAGAACCTTTAAGTGCTTACAACAAGTACAATCCTTATTACGAAGAACCCCAAGATTATAAAAATAAACTTCTCCCTACTGACGGAGATGTATATCCGGGAAAACGTGAAGTTACAAAAAGCACAAGTACCACAACTTATTTAACAATGAATTGGGGCTGGGATGGGTTTTATGATAGTGGAGAATACTCTATTAGCAGTTCTTCTATCTGGCGTGGTTCAGGAAATGATTATCAATACAAAAAACGAATTCTTTACAATTTTAGATAAATTAAAGACAGGCTGTCATCAATATAGCCAGCCTGTCTTATTTACTACCATAATGTATACAGATAAAATTTAAACAGATGAAACATTTTTTATTAGTACTTACTGTATTAGCATTTACTTCTTGCACAAAAGAAACAGATGATGATACGGAGCAGATCGGATTTTACTATTTACCCAGAACATGTGAATATGCAAACACATCTCATTATTACAGAATTGACATGGGAGACAAAATCGATAACGATAAGTTTAAGGGTACTTACGCTATTGAACCATTAAATAAAAAAAGTATAGCTATAAAAGATTACCTTTTAAGCGTTAATGTTGGGAGCTTTAGCAAAGAAATGACAAGTCAGGAAGGGTTTAATCCTGAAGATTACTTAACCGAAGCCGATCCTTATATGGAAAATCAGATTAAACAATTCTTAAATGGTTCCTCATTAAATTCACTAAAAACTTCTTCACAACCTAGGCTGAATCTCGTTCAAATCGAATATCGCAAGGAGAAACTAATAACTTTAAATATTTCTTGTTTAAATAAAATATTCGATGAGCAAGCAGGAGAATCGCTGAATGATTATATCGAAATATTTGACACCCCACATTACCACAGCTTCTTGTTTAATCAAGATAAACAATTGATTGGTTCCATAAAAAAGGAATGGAGCATAAACGAATACCTGAATATGAAACCATTAGTGTCGTACGGTATATATTTCCGTTTTAAATCTGTTGCACCCCAACTGCCTCTAGACACCCGTTTTGTGGTTGAAATGGAAGTAGAAGGAGGAAAAATACTACGAGATACCACTGAAAACATTACCCTATTACCCTAAAATTTTTAATGATGAGAAAGCCACTTATATACCTGTTTCTATTATTAGTATTTACTGCCTGCAGCGATGACGACGAAAATTTGCAAAGTGTATTTCGTTATAAAAATGACACCTCTTATTCCACAAAAATAATAATTTATGGCGACGAAGTTTCTGTAAACACTAACAATAAAAGCGATACCATACATCTTGCGCCATATAATAAGCCTACTGAAATGAGTTACAATTGCGCAGGTGATTTTTGTCAGGGAGATAAAGATGAACCCTTTAGAGGACTTGCCGATTCGGCTCGAATTGTTTTCGACAACAACAAAGAACTGTTTTTCTTACCAGGCAAAAATTGCAGTTCAAATGTATTATGCCGTAATGCATACAAAGAGTATACAGAAAATGATAATTTGATTCTAGAATTTTCAATCAACCAAAAGTTGTATACCAAGGCACAAGAAATAAAATAGGATAATGCCAATTCTGAAAACATTAGGCTGTTTATCACAACAACCATGCATGTGGCAAATAAAAATAAACTTTAAACACATGATAAATAAAAAATGGGTTGCAGTAGCTGCTCTATTTATTGGTTGGTCGTGTACAAAAGACATCAACCTGGAACAAAAGCGAGAAAGAAAAATTATAGCAAACTGTATGCTCACTGCTGATAGCATCCAAACACTTGCTCTTACCTATAGTAATCCTTTAAAGCAGCTTTATTATGACGAAGTAGAAACTGCATCAGCCTCGCTTTACCTCGATAATTCTGAAGTAGGACAATTCGAAAAAAAAGGCTATTCCAAATGGCAATTAAAGCACACTCCAAAAGCAGGAGGCAGTTACCAACTTAGGGTGCAGGTGCCAGGCTGGAAGCCGATAGAAGCTACTACTAGCATGCCCCAACCTGTGCAAATTGAAAAGAAAGGAGGAAGCAATGATACACGAAGACATTTCACTCAACATTCTACCTTATTGCCATACTGGACATTTATTATAAGGCAAAGTAAAGATACAGTTATGGTAAAACCTTTAATTCTACCAGGCGACAAGTTGCAAAACTCAATTGGTACTAATCATCCTTATCGTGATGATTTTAACACTACTGACGAACTATCAGTGAATAACAAAGGAACAACCCGCGAACATCTGGCTTACATAAGAATAAACACTCCCAGCGAACTTACTGATGTTAACAAAGAAGTAGACTTTTTTCTTGAAGCTTCTTTGAACCAAAGCCTGGTTGTTTTCCGTTCAGTCTCTGCCGAATACGATCAATATATGAAAAGCAGTGTACAAAAAATGATGGTATATAATACATTTGATGATCCTACCCAATGGTTCGATGAAAATGATATATATACAAATATTAACAACGGGCTTGGAATATTTGCAGCTTATTCCGATACCATCATTCAATGCCATTATGCATTAGATGAAGTATCAAAACCCTAAAACATATTTCATGAGTAAAGTAATAATTGTGCTAAGCTTTTGCACTCTTTGGCTACAAATGGCAATAGCACAAAACAACAATATATCAATCAGGGGTTCAGTATTCGAAAAAGGTAAAAATATTCCTATTTCGGGATGCAATGTTATGGTTTATGCCGATACAAAAAAAACAGGATCCACAACCAAAAGCAATGGAAATTTTGTCCTAAATTTAAAGCAAACACCTGTAACCGATAGCATTACTATAAGATTTAGCCATATTAATTATCATCCCCAAGTAATTACTATTGTTCCAAAACAGGAACTTAACATACAACTTAAAAGAAAAATATATACCATAGGTAATGTTACGGTACATTCGGCTTACAGCTCAAATAACAAAGGAAACAAATTTGTTTACACCCCTTCACAAGCAGCATCGAGCATATCTATAATAGGTGAGCCAGATGTAGTAAGGCATATTTCAAGCCTTCCGGGAGTAGCACAGGGTATCGAAGGAACATTGGGATTGTTTGTGCGAGGCAGCAACAATGGAAGCAACCGGATTGAATTTAATGATGTACCATTTTATTCCTATTCGCACTTGCTTGGTATGTTTTCAGCCTTTTCGCCCGATGTTATCGAAAAAACCACTTTTCGCCCCGGGGGCATTCCTGCAAAATCGGGCAATTTATCATCATCCTTACTTCAAATAAGCACTAAAAAAACACTTAATCAATCATTTAAGGGTAAAATAAGTTTGTCTCCTTACATGACAGGAAGCTATCTTTCTATACCTTTGAAAAAAGACAAACTATCAATACAAATTGCCGGGCGAACATCTTTTATGCCCTGGATGATAAATCAAGTTGCAAAATCTCAAAATAACGAAGATGAACAGGAAGAAGTAAAAGGACAGGTTTTGGATTTTACTTCCATAATAAATTGGAAATTAAATCAAACCAATACATTTGATTTTATGTTTTACTACTCGAACGATTATTTTGATTTTAAAGACAATTCCAACCAAAATAAAATGAATTGGAGCAACCTGGCTTTTAAAACAGGTTGGGTATCACAGTTAACACCACAACTAAAATTAAAATCAACAGTTTATTACAGTTCAACCCACTCGGCTCAAGAACAATTGTATTTCAACGAATGGCAACCCACTAAAACCACTTCACAATTACGCTTAGGTTCTGAACTTGATGAATGGTCAATAAATAGTGTACTAACATATAATACAAACAGTCCTTTTACAATAAAAATGGGTTTTAATTACCAATTGCAACAATTTAAACCTGCATCAGAAAAAACAATTTATACACAAAATAGAAACACCAAATTTAACGACAAACAAAAATCAAATTTACTAACTGGATTTATTGATGTAAATTACAGTAAACCTGAAACTATAGAACTATCGCTTGGCTATCGTAATACTTTTCATAACACCGAAAATCAAAACTGTAACAACTTCGATATCCGGTTTTTAAGTGACATTTATCTTACACAACGCTTAGGCGTAGAACTAAGCTACGACAGGCTTACACAGTTCTACCATGTATTGGAAGGTTTGCCAACAGGATGGTCCTTAAACGTAACAATACCTTCGGGCAAATTTTTCCCCGAAGAAATCACTAATCAGGTTTACAGCGGCTTGTTTGTTAAACCACAATTGCAAGATTTTAGCTTACACTTTACTTTGGGGGGCTATTACCGACACATGAAAAATCTTGTAAGTTACATAAATACAGTTAACATGTTTGGTATAAAAGATGCTACTTGGGCAGACGAAATAGATACAGGCAAAGGATATTCTTATGGTTTGGAGTTAGCAGGAGCAATACAAGGTGGCAGATTCGGAGCCACACTAGCCTATACATTATCCAAAACCAGAAGGCAATTTCCACAAATCAACAAAGGCAATTCCTTTCCGTTTAAATTCGACAGAAGGCATATACTAAACCTACAATCGAAATATACAATATTAAAAAATACAAGTAAGAAAGGATATAAGCGAGAACAAGTAATCAATACCGTTTTAGCTTATTCTTCGGGGCACAACACCACACTACCTATTGCCAGTTATCAAGGCATAATACCTCCATATTGGAACACACGAGAGCAAGGTTTGAGTTTTCCCGACCAAGTTAACGAGAATGCTTATCACCGCCAGGAAATGACTTCACGAAATGGTTTTAAAATGGAGGACTACTTTAGAGTAGATTTATCTTATACGCTTATTAAACACAGGCCTAAATCAACACGAGAATTATCTTTTTCGATATTTAATATCCTTAACAGACAAAATCCCTACTTGTTTTTTTACGACGATAACAAATGGCAACAACTTAGCATTGCTCCAATTATGCCATCGCTAAGATGGACTTTAAGTTTTTAAAAGAAAATTTACTCTGAAATATCAACACTTTTGATAAAAAATAACAATTAAATACAGCAATGGAACAGAGAAAAATTTGGATGCGTTATTTAATCATTGGAATTAATTTAGTTTTTATTTATCGTACAACTTCTTGCACAAAAGAAACGGAACAAATAAAAACTATAAATTACATATATAGAAATCAAACAAATGTTGATTTAATAATGGAAATTTATAATTCAAACAAAGAATTATTTAAATCTTTCAAAATATTAAAGAATAAGGAAGTTGAAACAAATACGACTAAACAAGAAGGTGGTCCTGCTTTGTTTTATTTTGATAGTTTCGACAGTAAAATTG
>JAOARS010000024.1 GCA_025210415.1 Marinifilum sp.
CTTTCACAGAATATTAAAAAACGATCTTTTTCTGCGTAAATTCGCGGATATTGATCTGCGTTAATCTGTGAGAAAATTAATTAATAACCTGATTTCGATTAAAAATATTGTCACAGTTTGCAGTGATTTCCGAAGGAATATCGGGATATTTCGAGAGGATTTGAGGACATTTATGCCAAAAGCAGGCAAATTCTTTGAAAAAATCATCTTCATCCAATATTCACTTTACGCTTCTAAATATCCTGATATTCTTTCAGGGTTTTTGAAGCAAATCTTAAATAAATCTGATTTTCTGTGATAGATATTTTTAATCGAACTCTGGTTAATAGGTTTAAATGCAATCGCCCTTCTTGATAGTCCTTTTTCTATTGGTATTTGAGGCTTATTTATTAATTTTATGATTCCGGTTATTTAAACTTAGAACTTTCAAATGATTAAAATATTTCACGCATTAATATGTGCATTCGCTATTGTGTTTTTTCTTGAAGCATGTGCTCAAAAGAAAGATCAGAAAATGATTTATTTGTCTGAACACTACAAGAAATTTCCTTATGATATTTATGAACCTGATAAGACTTATGAGTTGAAAGATTATTTAAGGGAAATATCAGGATTGAGTTATTATACCGAAAATTCTCTTTTATGTATAAACGATGAAAAAGGCATCATTTATAAGTTCAACCACAAGAAGAAAGAGGTTACGAAAAAATATGAATTCGATAAACCAGGAGATTATGAAGGTGTTGAAATGGTAGATTCATTGGTTTATGTGTTAAGGTCGGATGGAAGAATATTTAAAGTTGAACACTTAAAGGAGAAAAGCATTAATTCGGTTAAACGAAGAACAAATTTAAGTGCAGCAAATGATACGGAGGGTTTAGGATACGACCCATCTACAAATTCTTTACTGGTTGCCTGTAAAGGAAGTCCTGCTCACTCTAACAAATACCAAGGGAAAAGAGCCATTTACGAATTCTCAATCGATAAGAACGAACTGTCAAAAACACCAAAGTATTTGATAGATCAAGACCAAATCCGTAAAATATTGGAATTTAATGCTTATTCACGATTTTCGGTAAGGTTGATGGAAAATATAAATCCTTCGCAGGGAGATATTACCTTTCAACCTTCTGCCGTTGCAGTTCACCCAATCACAAAGAATTTATACGTTGTAGGTTCGGTAGGTAAAATTTTGGTGGTATTAAATCCGCAGGGAGAAATTTTGGCAATTGTGAAGTTAAAGCGTAAAATATTCCGCCAACCTGAAGGAATATGCTTTACCCCCGATGGAACCATGTTTATCTCAAATGAAGGGAGAGGGAGTAAGGCCAATATTTTAAAATACAGTTTCAAACAATAAATTTATTTTCGTACTTGATTTAATTTATGAAAAAGATATATACACTTTTAGCCCTATTGTTTCTTGCATTTTGTGTTAATGCACAAAGCAAGCAAATAAGTAAAGTTCCAAGCTCCGATTTACTTAAACATTCGATATTTTTTATTGGAGATGTTGGAGAAGCCAATATAGTTGATGCCAATTTGAACATGCTAAAGGCTCAACTGAATCAGCAAAATGAAAAAGCAACTCTTGTATTTTTGGGTAATAGCATTTCAAAAGAGTACGCCAAACAGGAGATTGAAGACATAAGTGCTGGCGACAAAAATTTAATGAAACTTTTGGATTTGGCTAAAGAATTTAAAGGTGAGAGTATTTTTATCCCCGGAGAAAAAGAGTGGAATCAAGGACATAAGCATGGATGGGAAGCCATTCTAAATTTAGAAACCTACATTGAAGATTATGTTGGTAAAGGAGATGTATTTCTACCTACAGGAGGTTGTCCCGGTCCAGTTGAAATTGAAATTGGAGACGATGTGGTTCTTCTTGTTGTTGATTCTCAATGGTGGCTTCATGCTGCAGATAAACCTGAAGCAGAATGTGGCCTTGAAAGTTCGTCAGACTTCTTAATCTTATTAAGTGATGCACTTAAAAGAAATAAGGACAAAAAAATTGTATTTGCAGCACATCATCCAATTTATAGCGGAGGAAAGCATGCCGGAAATTTTCCTTTTATTGGGCCGGTTGAGTTGTATCGTAAGTTATTTGGAACCCCGCAAGATTTTGCTTATCCGTTTTACAAGCAAATGAGATATATGGGGAGGAAACTTGGTAGGGGATATGAGAATATTGTTACCGTTTCTGCACATGATAACAGTTTACAATTTACCGAAAAAAACAATTCTTTTTTTGTGGTTTCAGGCTCGGGAAGTAAATCCGAATATGTATCGGAAAAGAAAATGGATGTTGCATTGCGAGAAATTGGCTTTACCAGGCTGAATTTTTATTCTAACGATGAAGTTTGGTTAGAAATGTGGTCGGTTGGGAAAAATGGAACCAAAGATGCACACCTTGCTTTCCAGCGAAAGTTATTTACCAAAACAATGCCAAGTAAGAAAGATTTGGCTAAAAAATACAAAGACATAAATTTTGCTGACAGTACCATAACAATTGCAGCAAGTAACTTGTATGCGACCGATAATAAACTGAAAAGGAGTTTTTTGGGAAACAACTATCGTGCTGAATGGGAAACACCAATTGAAGTACCTGTTTTTGATATTGGAACAGAAAAAGGAGGATTAAAAATACTAAAAAGAGGAGGAGGCCAACAAACCAGATCGTTGCGTTTGGAAGCTAAAGATGAGAAACAATATGTGTTACGATCAGTAGAAAAATATACCGAGAAAGCAATACCGCCTGCTTTAAGAGGAACAGTGGCAGCAAAAATAGTACAAGATGGAATTTCGGAATCGTATCCATATGCAGCTATTGCAGTTCCCAAACTTGCCAATGCAGTTGGTGTATACCATACCAATCCTAAAATTGTTTATGTGCCTGATGATCCGCGATTTGGTATTTATCGGGAAGATTTTAGAAATGAACTATACTTGTTCGAAGAACGCCCAAATGATGACATGTCAGATGCTGATAATTTTGGAAATACAAAAGATGTAATTGGTACAGATAAACTAATTGAGAAAAGATTTATGAGTTCTGACCTAATTGTAGATGAAACAGCAGTGTTAAGAGCCAGGTTATTTGACATCTTTTTAAACGATTGGGACAGGCATGATGATCAGTGGCGTTGGTCTACCTTTAAGGAAGACGGTAGAACCATAGCAAGACCAATTCCTCGCGATAGAGATCAGGTTTTCTTTTACAGCGATGGTAAAATACCCTGGCTGATTCGAAGAAAATGGGCAATGCCTAAATTCCAGGTTTTCGATTCGATAGTTGAAAATGTTGTAGGTCTTGGTTTTAATGCACGTTATTTCGATCGTAATTTTCTTCAATCTAAAAACAAACACGATTGGATTGAAATGGCCAATGATTTGAAAAAAAGGCTAACAGATGAAATCATACAGGCAGCAGTAAAAGATTTACCTAATGAAGTTTATTCGATATCGGCTTCTGATATTATCACAAAACTAAAATCAAGAAGGGATCAGTTGCCACAATTGGCTGAAGAATTCTACACTTATTTAGCCAAAGAAGTTGAAATTGTGGGAACGAATGATACCGAAGATTTTGATGTTGAATGGGATGAAGAGGGAAATTTGCATGTAAAGGTTCGCCGATTAAGTAAAAAGGGAAATAAAAAAGAAAAATTGTACGATCGTAAATTCATTAATGGCGAAACCAAAGAGGTACGCATTTTTGGATTAGGAGGTAAAGATGAATTTGACATTGACGGGAAATACTCAAGAGGGGTTAAATTGAGAATTGTTGGGGGAGCTGGTAAAGACAAATTTAAAATTGATAGTACACGAAAATCAAATGTTGCCGTTTACGATAAGTTAAAAACAAAAGTAAAAGGCAATGGAGCTTTTCAAAATCGACTGTCGAAAAACAAAAGTGTAAATGTTTACGACCGCAAAGCGTTTAAATATGATATTGTTAGCCCGGGAGCAAACCTAAACTTTGTTAGCGATGATGGATTAATTCTTGGTGCCGGATTCAATGTTAAAAAACAAGGATTTAGAAAAGAACCATACGGGGCATTTCATAAGTTTTTAGTGAATTACGCTTTTATGTACCCATCGGTTCAAATAAAATACGATGGTGAAATGATTGATGTTTTTGCTTCGTTGGATCTGTTGGCTAAAATAGATTACAATACACCTAATTTTCAAGGATTTTACTATGGATTGGGTAATGAAACAGAAAATCCGGAGTTGGATGATAAAGAATACAATAGAATTAGAATGGGAAGAACTGAATTGGCTTTGCTGCTGAGAAAAAAAATAGGAGCGAATCAAAGTATTTCTTTCGGATCTTTTTATGAACAGTTGGAATTAAAGGCAACTCCTGATAGATTTGTAACCGATTTTAACAATCCCGATAATGATTTGGATTTGTTAACCGATTTTAATACCAGAAAATATTTGGGAATAAATATGAAACATGAGTGGGATACACGCGACAATAAAGTGATTCCTGTACGTGGAATGTATTGGAAAAATTCCTGGAGCTTTTATCGAGGATTAGAAAAGAATGATCACAATTTCCAGAAAATGGAAACCGATTTGCGTTTTTACGCAAGTTTGGGAAGGCCACAAAGAAGTATTTTGGCAGTTCGGTTCGGAGCTGCCCACAATACAAGTGGCTATTCATTTTACCAAGCAAATAAACTTGGATTAAAATCGAATTTAAGAGGTTACCGACAAGACAGGTTTGCTGGTGATGATATTGTTTATCAGAATACAGATTTTAGATTTAGGTTGGCCAGATTTAGATCGTATTTTCTGGGAGGAGAACTCGGGATATTGGCATTTAATGATTTTGGCCGTGTTTGGCTCAATGGCGAGGATTCCAATAAATGGCATCATGGATATGGAGGAGGATTTTGGTTGGCACCATATAAACTAATGGTTTTAACAGCTAACTTTGGAATGTCGGAAGAGGAAAATATTTTCTCCCTTGAATTTAAATATATGTTTTAAGAAATAATAAATATAAAGTGCCTAAAGTACTTAAAAGTTGGTATCTTTTTCGATTCTGAATTTTAAGTACTTTTAACTCTTGATTGTAATTAATATCAAATTACCAACGACTATATAAAAGAATATGAAAGTTTGTATTGCGGAGAAACCTAGTGTAGCACGCGAAATTGCCCTAATATTAGGAGCAAAATCAAAGAAAGATGGTTATTATGAAGGAAATGGATATCAAATTTCATGGACCTTTGGTCATCTGTGTACGCTAAAAGAACCGCACGAATACAACTTGAATTGGAAATATTGGCACATGAACGATTTGCCAATTATTCCTCCACGATTTGGCATAAGAGTAATTCCCGATACAGGTGTTCAAAAGCAATTCGATATTCTTGAAAAATTGATTGGCAATGCCGAAGAAGTAATTAACTGTGGCGATGCCGGAATAGAAGGAGAGGTAATTCAGCGTTGGGTATTGCATAAAGCAAAGTGCAATGTTCCTGTAAAAAGACTTTGGATTTCATCGCTTACCGAAGAGGCAATTCGTGAAGGATTTCAAAACCTTAGAGAGGGGAGTGATTTTGACAAATTATATGCCGCCGGATCATCAAGGGCAATTGGAGATTGGTTACTTGGAATTAATGCCACCCGATTGTATACTTTAAAATATGCAAATGGTAAATCGGTTTTATCAATTGGCCGTGTACAAACGCCAACTCTGGCACTAATCGTTAATCGCCAAAAGGAAATAGAGAACTTTAAACCACAAACCTATTGGGAACTAAAAACTGTTTATCGTGATGTAAGCTTTGCAGCCACTCGTGGTAGATTCGATAAAAAAGAGGAAGGTGTTGCATTCCTGGAAAAGATTAAATCTGAGCCATTCGAAATTGTATCGGTTGAAAAGAAGAGCGGGAAAGAACAGCCTCCACGCTTGTATGACTTAACATCTTTGCAGGTAGACTGTAACCGAAAGTTTAACCTGTCGGCCGAGGATACCTTAAGAATTATTCAGACTTTGTATGAGAAAAAATTAACTACCTATCCAAGGGTTGATACCACTTATCTTTCCGATGATATTTATAAGAAAGTGCCTGGTATTTTAAAGAAATTAACGCCTTATAAAGATTTTATTGATCCGCTTTTAAAGGAAAAAATCAGAAAATCGAAAAAAGTATTCGATGATAAAAAAGTAACCGACCACCATGCAATCATCCCAACAGGTGTTAATCCATCGGGAATTAAATATGAAGAAAAACAGGTTTACGATTTGGTAACCAAAAGGTTTATTGCTGTTTTTTATCCTGATTGTAAAGTAAGTAATACCACCGTAATGGGTAAGGTTACCGATATCGATTTTAAGGCAACGGGAAAACAAATAATTGAACCAGGTTGGCGTGTTTTGTATGCAAAAGACAGCAATGTAGGCGAAGGAGTTATTCTTCCGGCATTTGTAAAAGGTGAAACAGGCGAGCATCAGCCCGATTTGGCAGAAAAACAAACTCAGCCACCAAAATATTATTCGGAAGCAACACTGCTGCGCGCAATGGAGACAGCAGGAAAACAGGTTGATGATGATGAGCTGAGGGAATTGATGAAGGAAAATGGCATTGGGCGTCCTTCAACACGTGCAAATATTATTGAAACATTGTTTAAGCGCCGATACATTAAAAAGGAAAAGAAGCGTTTGGTTGCTACCATTACAGGAGTTCAGTTAATTGATACCATTCAGAATGAATTGCTAAAATCGGCAGAATTGACCGGACAATGGGAGAAGAAACTGAAAGATATTGAATTGGGTAATTTTGAGGTGAACCAATTCATGGCCGAGCTGAAAAATATGGTTGTTGGCATTGTTTGGGATGTAAAAGCCAGAAAGAACATTAACGCCATAGAGGTGATTGATGAGGAGAAAGAAAAAGAGAAAAAGAAAGCCGAAACCAAAAAGAAAAAGGCAACTCCTGCAGATTTAACTTGCCCCAAATGTAAAGAAGGGAAAATTGTAAAAGGGAAATCGGTTTGGGGTTGTACAAATTGGAAAAATGGATGCGAAATCAGAATCCCATTTGAATTCAGTGGTAAAAAATTAACCGATAAGCAAGTTGAAGCATTGGTTGTAAAAGGCAAAACCCCTAAAATCAAGGGTTTTTCTGTAGATGACAAAAAAATCAATGGAAATTTGGTTCTCGACCCTGATTTTAGCCTCAGTATTCTTGAGGAAGAGAAAGAAGCTTTGACTTGTCCTGTGTGTAAATCAGGAACTTTAATAAAAGGAAATGCTGCTTTTGGATGCTCGAACTACAAAACCGGCTGTAAATTTATTGTACCATTTGTATTTATGGAGAAAAAACTGAGCGAAGCACAAATTAAATCTCTTGTAAATCAGCAAAAAACAGCATTAATTAAAGGTTTTATCGATCCTCAAACCAAAGAAAAGGTAAATGGCAAGTTGATTCTTGACAACCAGGGGAAAATTATTTTTGGTAAACAGTAGTTTCGGTTGTCGGTTATCAGTTGTTGGTTATCGGTTATCGGTTGTCGGTTATCAGTTTGGGATTCCGACTGTAGTTCGGATTCCCAATGTTAGTTTATGAACTTATTGAGAACCTGAACTGTAGTCAGGATCTCAAAATTCCTTAGCCTTTGTATTTTTTAGGAAATTCGTACAAACAAACCTTACCACTTCTGACTCCGATATCTTTCCAATCGTTTACGTCAAATTCAATTCCGATAACCGTGCAAGTTGGTACATATTCGTAAAACTCCACACTTAAATTGAAAGCCAAATACTCAATACTTGGATTGTGTCCAAAAATCATTACCGAATCATGATCTTTTCCAAACCGATCAATCATACCAAGAAATTCATGAGTGGTAAAACCATCGTAGAGCTCATCAAGTTGCACAATAGATTCTTGCTTGTATTCCAGAATATCGGCAAATAAACGAGCCGTTTGAATGGCTCTGTTTGCAGTGCTGGAAATCATTACATCAGGTTTGGCATCTTTAAGCAGTAATTTGTTGGCAATTAGGTTTGAATCATTAATACCTCTTTCCTTCAAATTTCTCTGAAAATCGGTAATATCGTATCGAATAACCTCAGTTTTGGCATGTCGAACTAAAAATAAACGTTTCATAGCTTGTGGTTTTTTGTATCCATTTACATTTCAATCCTGTCCTTATTTTTGGAATCGGGCAATTTCGGTATTTTTATTCGTTTACAGATTCCTTTTCCTTATGAGCTTTCTCCTTGTCTTTTAAAAACTCAGCAATGGCAATTTGCGATCTTACTTTTGGCTCTCCGTCTAATCTCTTTACCAGAACATTATCAAGATTACCATTCAGATATCGGGCACTTACATTGTCGGCCAATTGCAGCTTTAAAATGTGAATGATTTCGTTTTTAATGTCAATGTCATGAATAGGGAAAGCACACTCAATTCTGCGTTGTAAATTTCGATTCATCCAGTCGGCCGACGACAGGTAAAGCAATTCCTCACCATTGTTGTGGAAATAGAAAGCTCTTGCATGTTCTAAAAATTGATCTACAATACGAATAATTCTAATGTTCTTAGAATATTTCTGATCTGGTTTCAGGCAGCATATCCCACGAAGAATTAAATCGATTTTAACTCCACTTTCGCTGGCTTCGTAAAGTTTTTTTATCATCTCTCGCTCTTGCAAACCATTCATTTTTAGTAAAATGTAAGCTTTTTTGCCATTTTTTGCATTCTCAATTTCCTGATCAATCAACCTGATTAGTTCACTTTTTAAATTGAACTGCCCAATAAGGAGTTTTTTAAACTCGTATCCGGGTGTTTGATTTTCCAGATAGTCAAACAATTGCTTCATTTCCTGAATCATGATTTTATCAGAGGTAAGAAAACCATGATCGGCATATATTTTTGCAGTTTTCTCGTTAAAATTCCCTGTACTTAAAAAAGCATAATCCCTTTTGTCATCTTTACGGATAATCAAAGCAATTTTAGCATGTACTTTCAATCCCGGAATACTGTAAATAATTTTAATACCAGCCTTACGCATTTCCCTTGCCGAACGAAGGTTTGCTTCTTCGTCGAACCGAGCTTTTACCTCAACAAATACGGTTACTTTTTTACCATTATGGGCAGCATTTATCAATGCATTAACAACAGCCGAATTATCGGCAACACGATATTGAGTTGCTTTAATTTCTTCAACTTTGGGATCCAGAGCCGCTTCGTTCAGAAATCGGATAACATATTTGTACGATTGGTATGGAAAATGCAGAATGCGATCTTTCTTGCGTATTGTTTTAAAGATCGATTTGGTTCCTCCTTTTAACTCTTCAACACTTAGCGGATGATATGGCTTCAATTCCAAATCAGGATATTTAGGATTTGGAAAACCGAAAAAATCTTGAAAATTATGATATCGTCCACCTTTCACCATATCGTTAGGCAATAAGTCAAATGAATCCTTTAAAAATCGAAGAAATTCTTTTGGAATCGATTCATCGTAAAGAAACCGGGAAGGAGAACCTGTTTCTCTTTTCTTTAAACTCCTTTCAATCATATCAATTAAATCACCCGAATATTCATCCTCAATCAATAAATCGGCATCGCGACTCAATTTAAAACTAAAACTCGATGCAATTTTATATCCCGGGAAAAGCACTTTCATTCTTAGTTTAACGATATCGTCGAGAAACATGATGTAATGCTTCCCGTCAATTTCCGGCAATTCAATAAATCTTGGAAAATGATGGCAAGGAACTTTGATGATAGCATATCGGGCTCTTTGTTTTTTTTGAGAGTCGTCATCTTTTTTACCACGTCGCTTAAAAAGCTTTACAGCCAGGTAAATTGAATTGTTCTGAAGAAAAGGTTTAATTTGCTGCTTTAGCAACAGCATTGGTTGTGCATGCGGCAGAATGTTTTCAAGGAAAAAATCTTTCACAAACTGATGATGTTCATCACATAACAATTCATCCTGAACCAATATGATATTATTCCTTTTTAGCTCAGGAATAATTGTATTTCTAAAAATATCTCCGAATTGAATCTGCTGTTTGTCTACTTCTGTATTTATATTTCTTAAAATCTTATCTGGATTTTCTCTCAGATTTTGTTTATCCTCCGGAGGTAGTTCGGTAAAACGTTTGTAGGTGCCAACACGAACGCGATAAAATTCATCAAGATTAGATGAATAAATTGCAAGAAACTTAATTCGCTCATAAAGGGGTAAATCCGGATTTGTGGCAACTTCCAGTACCCTTTTATTAAAAGACAACCAACTTAAATCTCGGTTAAGGAATTGATATTTTGACATGTAGTGATATTGCTAATTGTGTAAATTCTATGTCATTAAAAATAGTCAAATTTTTGCATCTTTTTGTTACGAATAAATGAAGGGTGTGGGGATTTTTTCCTTATGCTCTGAATTTAATTTTAGGCTAGAAACAAGGCAATGCCTTATTCGTATTTTTATGAGTTGAAATAATATTTTGTATTATTCAAAATATTTATCATCCTTCCAGTTTTTTGAATTGAATTTGCAGGTATTTTATACCAACGGATAATGCGTTTTTACACTGATTGATTTCATTGGATTCTGATCCGTACAGACAGCACTTATGCTATCTCTGTCATTATCTTTCCTACTGCATCCACCATAAGAGTCATCAAATTCAACAATGACATGAATGTGATTGGCATCACAGTGAATTGATCGAGATGCACATATGGAAAATGATTAGGGATTTCATACCAATATTTATCAGCCAATTCACCAATGGTATTTAAATACATTTTTTCATTGGCAATTTTACCAAAGAAATGCTCATTTTCGCAAGTGCAAATTGTGATAAAATGTTTGCCATTGCTGCCATAACTCCAATTCTGCAATCGCATAGAATCAATTCGGAATTTGGGCGGTATGATTTTTAAACAGTGATTATTTCCACTTCTGATTTTTTAAGAAATGCAATTAGCTTGTCGCTTTTTCGATCTTGTTTACACTTGAATTTTTGTTCTGAATTATTGTGTAGATGAAATGTAAAACTAATTCCGTAAATTGTTTTTTTAACAATAACAGACTTTAAATCATTAGGTTTAAATTCGGCTTTGTTCATTTTTTTTGCCAAAGGATATTTAATGATCAAGAACATTAGAAAGAGTGCAGGCATAAAAAATCCTAGTGGATAAATAATTTGATCGAAAAGATCGTTGCTATAAAAGTGCTTGTGCCAATTTAAGCCATTTATTATGGATATAATACCCAATACAACGATATTTATCACAAATAAGTCTGTATCATTTCTAAAACTGATTTTATAATTGTCGAATAACAATTCTCCGTTTAGGATTGGCTTGCCTTTTAAAGTGGTGATTAGAGTGTTTTTCATGATTTAAATTTTTTCTTTACAAGTAGTTTAAGTTTACATCTTTATCCCTTAAAAATTGAACTAGTTTGCCCGCATGCCTATCTTTTGTACAGCTAATTTTATGGCTTGTATTGTCATTTAAATAAAAGTTTATACGTAATAATTTAGGTTTTTCCTGAATGATTACCTCTTTGATATCTTGAGTTGTGAATGAGATTTTATTTTGTTTCTTGGTCTTTAGATATTTTTTTACAGAAAAAATACCAAGTAAGCTTGCTAGAACAGCGATCATCAAAATAGCAATGCTTAATGTATTTGTTAACTCTCTGTCATTATTTATAATGTTGAAAGCACTACTTATTGTAACCAATACCATTGCAATTACATTTATTAGTGCTGCTGTTGTGTTATTAGAGAAAGAGATTTTCTGATCATCAAACAACAAATCACCATCCATGATTCGTTGTCCGTAAATTTTTGTTATTACCGAATTCATAAGATTGTTTGACTGTACGAGTTTAACTGTTGACATACTAATAACCTGATTTCGATAAAAAATATAAGTCATAGAAATTCAGGTTTGTTCAAGATTTGCTTTAAAAATTAAGAAAAAATACCGAGGTATTTTGAAGGATTTTAAAAGTAAAGATTGGATGAAGATGACTTTTCAGAAAAATTGATAGCTTTTGGCATAAATTTCCTCAATTTCCCTTGAAATATCCCGATATTCCTTCGAAAACTTGAGAAAATATCTACTCAAAATCAATTCAAACTGTGACCATATTTTTTATCGAAATCAGGTTAATAGCTCTTGTTCTTTTCAAATTCTTTAACAAAAGGTTTAGCTCTTTCCAAATCGCCACTTGATATGCAAAGTTTTACAGCACCAACTCCGCCAGCAGAATAATGTGGTGTCAAAGTGCCAATAAACTTATCCTTTACAAAACTTTTGATGTTGTTATCTTCTAAAATTGTTTTTAGCAATTCTACTTTCCAGGAACTGCCTGCGTAAATTTCGATAGGTTTCGTTTTAGTGTTGTTCATGATTATATTGTTTTTGTTAATCCATTATAAATATGGTTTTATTGTTATAAAATAACGGTTTGATTAAACGTAAAAATAGTGTTTTTTTTGAGTTATTTTAATTTTGCATGATGTAAAGGCTTTGTTTATAGTATTTTTAATGGTTCTTAATAATGATCTATAAAAAACCCAAGTTAATTAATGTTAAAAAATTATTTTTTTGATGAATGTCATTGATATTTAATTTATGATTTGTAAATTCGATTTTCGTATGTGATTTGTAAATTTTAATAACACTTAAATTTCACCAAAATGGAAAATAAAGTATCATTTGTTTTAAACGACGATGAAAAAAAGCAAATTAAGGATGCAGTAAGCATTTTAACCTCGATTTTAGAACCCAAGTTGACTCACTTGTCGGCAGACGATAAAAAGGAGTTGCCTAAAATGGGCGATAAAACACTTGCATTTGTAGAAAAATCGTTGGAATATGCCGATTTGTACCCCGGGTTTATGCCAATTTTTATTGATGTTAAGGAAGCGAAAATCGATTTGGAAAGTGTAAAAAATCTTCGTCAATTGTTTTTACCATTGGAAAGAATTACCAATGAAATTGATTCGACCATGACATTGGCAGGTAGCGAGGCTTTTAGTTCGTCGCTTTCCATTTACAAAGTATTGAAAAATGCTGCAAGTATGGGACAACCAGGTGCTGCCGAGGCAGTTTCGGAATTAAAAAATCGTTTTCCCGGAAAAAAGAAAACAGCTGTTAACCCGGTAGGGTAAACACAATCAATCACCCTTGTTAATTACATACAACTTGAAATTCCGGGTCATATGGCTCGGAATTTTTTCTTTCTTTGCAAATGTTTTATTAGAATTTAAGTGTTTGTTAATTGAACAGATAATTTTCCTACTTAAAGAGGGAAACTTCCTTTTTGGGGAGGGAATATTCCTTCTTGAACACGGAAACTTCCTTTTTAAAATTGCAAGCGTGCTTATTTCGAAGGGAAACTTTCTTTTATAGCAAGAAAGCATTCTTTTCTGACAAAGATGCTTGCCTCTTTTTCGTGCAAACATTCTTGCGCACCAAGCAAACTTGCCTGTATTTGTTTCATTGTTGCTTCGCAAATAAGCAAGATTCCCTAAAAAATGTGCATCATTCTTATTTGAAATAGCATTGCTGTCTGTTATTTAAGAATAGATGTATGATATTCCTTTGAGTTTGTGGTTTGAGTATGTCTACTGCCGATTGGTTAATGGCCTTAGCCTTAAACTTGCTTGGCGTTTAATGTTGTCATTATCTGTTGGCACATGCCAAATGCGAACTTTATGGTAAAAATGGTATGAGATGTTTGTTTCTACTTGCTCTCCCAACAATTTTCTCGTTTTTACCTTGCGGGAATAGTTCCCAATTTCTTTTTTACAGTTAAACTGTATCAATTTACAGTTGATTTAATAATACCAATTTTATTTTGGAATGAGCGTTAAGTTGTTTTGAATATTTTGAGTTTAGACAAGTTAAAAAATTAAGGCATAGCAGAGTTACGGCGCAATTTTTTAATGAAGTGTAAACTTAAAATAGCAGAAGAATAATGCTCATTTCAATGTAATATTGGTATAAGTTCTCTCTCCAGATTTGCACACTCATTTGATGCATATGCTTTGATTCATGCCAAGGTTTTTGGCCATTGGTTTTTGGTGATGCTACTGGTTCTCAAAAAGAAACTTACTGCACCTGGTTGATGGAAAGAGCGTAGCTGTGGTGGGATATAATACCGATTGTATAATGAAATGAGCCTTATTTTCGTTTCACTCGAAAGGCTCAACCATTATTATATCGGCATTATACCAAATAATCAATATAGCTCACTTCATTTTTAAAATGGTATAATATGATTTTATAGGCTAAATTACTCACAGGTATAATGCCGATAGATTGCTTACACTCAATTATAAACAAGCTGCCCCAATTGTTTTGGGAAAGTGAAACAAGTGAATAAATTAAGCAACTAATCGATATAATTGGTTTTCAAAAGGAAACTTATTGTACCAGCTACATTTAAGTATTAAAATTAATCAATGGTGTTGGTAGCCTTCAAAAAGAAGCTTGCTACACCTCTTATATTTGTATTGTAATTAAAAACAATACTTTTTTAACTGTTAGATTTATAGCGATTTAGATGGTTAAGGTGTAGTTTTGTGACAAGTTGTTCTTAAGTGCCTTGCAAATTAAACTACATGACTAATGACTAAAAACTAACGAACGATTGTAAAAACAAAGGTGTTTATAATCTTCAACAGGAAGTTGACTACACCCAATTTTTATTCAAATTTATAAATATGAGCAGGTGTTAATCGCTTTCAACAAGAAACCTGCAACACCACTGTATTTTAAAATAACGGAATACTAACCAGATGTTTATTGCTCTGAAAAAGGAGCTTGTTGCACCAAAAACATGTGTGATTACGAATTTCAGGAGGGCGTTAATCGTTTTCAAAAAGAAACATTGCTACACCAGGATTGCCTTCCTTGTATGTTCATCAATTGGTACTTTTTACTTTTTAAAAGAAGCTTGTTGTACCAATGCAGGATAACTAAAAGACCTTTTCATGGGTGCTTGTTGCTTTCAAAAAGAAACGTACTGCACCATACTAAAATATCCAATAAGTTCTACGTGGATGTGATTGGCTTTCAATAAGAAGTTCACAACATCGTATAAATTCTCAATTATATGAAACAAACAGGTGTTAATGGTTTTCAAAAAGAAACTGATTACACCCATGCCTGACGTGAGTTTAAGAGGCTTGGAGGTGTTAATAGCTTTCAAAAAGAAACTGATTACACCTATCAGCAGCAAGTTCAGCTTGTTTTCTTGGGTGTTAATAGCTTTCAAAAAGAAACTGATTACACCTTTGAAAAGAAGTTTAACAAATATTTGTTTGGTGTTAATAGCTTTCAAAAAGAAACTGATTACACCCAAAGATACTGACAAAATTATAGCTAAATTGGTGTTAATAGCTTTCAAAAAGAAACTGATTACACCGCAGCATGTGATTAAGACTATTAGGTCTTGGGTGTTAATAGCTTTCAAAAAGAAACTGATTACACCGAGAATTTGTACTATGAATAATCTACCCGCGGTGTTAATAGCTTTCAAAAAGAAACTGATTACACCCTTCCACGACTATGTGAGAGAGGTAGACGCGGTGTTAATAGCTTTCAAAAAGAAACTGATTACACCACCGACGAAATGGAGGAGCAAGTCGAGAAAGGTGTTAATAGCTTTCAAAAAGAAACTGATTACACCGTATCGTTTTTAAGTTCTTGCCATAGAGGCCAAAACCTCGTAATACACATCTTTTTTTCGGTATTTTTCAAGCATTTTATCGGTAATTTGCAGTATTTCTTTTATCC
>JAOARS010000025.1 GCA_025210415.1 Marinifilum sp.
AAAGAATATTGGTACAATCTCATATATAGACGGTTTATAACAAAAAATCCCCGAAAGGAAAGTTCCTAACGGGGATTTTGAGTTTATAGTAGTCTAGGTTAGACGAAATTACTTATTTTCCTCAGCAAACTTACGTCCGGCATGAAGTGCTTTGATGTTCATTTCAACTACTTCCTCACCTTTTCTGCCGAAAATCTTACGGATACCTTCTTCAAGGTACTCGAAAGGAACATCGATAAATGGCGAAGCAGCACCCAACATTACGAAGTTGAAAGCGCGCTTAGAACCAGTAGTTTCCTCAGCAATCTTGTCAGCATCAATCAATACATAGTTTGGCAATTCCTTAATGGTTTGCTCTAACTTTTCCATTTCCGGATAATCAGGAATATTAACAAATGGAGTTGAGTTTGTAACTACATATCCACCTTTCTTTAGGTAAGGAAGGTAACGCAATGCTTCCATTGGCTCAACTGATAAAATGATATCAGCACCACCTGCAGGAATCAAATCTGAATAAATAGGCTTGTCAGAAATTCTCATGAACGACTGAACATCACCACCACGCTGACTCATTCCGTGAGTTTCAGCTTGCTTCATATATAAATCGTTATCTAAAGCAGCAGATCCTAAAGCAGCAGCAATGGATAAAATCCCTTGACCACCAACACCTGCTATGACCATATCTGTTTTCATATCTTATTTTGTTTTTTCGATTAAAAAAATATAAGAGCAAAATGCGAACTAAAGAGAACTAATCAACAAGTTATAAGTACTTAAAGTATTTATGAGTACTTAAAGTTAAAATTGATAAAATCCAAAATCACTTTAAGTACTTTAGGCACTTCAAGTATTCTAAGTGCTTGTATCCTTATCTCAATTCCAATCGCTTCGCTCAAAATTATGCCTTTGCAGCTGCTTTTGCTTTAGCGGCTTTTTTAATTTTCTGATCGCGAACGTTCTTCTGAACACAAACACGACGAGGAATAATTACTGATACCCCTTGGTATTCGAACTCTTTGCGAAGCATTTCTTTCAAATCGTCACGCTTTTTAGGCACAGCAGTCAATACGTGTAAGTGATCCGCTTCAACTCCTAAACCTTCACAAATGGCTTCCAATTTGCCTTTAGCAGATGAATGCTGACCACCAGTCATAGAAATAGATTCATTATCAGAAATGATTACTGTAATTGGAGTCTTTTCGTTTATCGCATCCAATAAACCAGTCATACCTGAATGAGTGAAAGTAGAGTCACCAATTACAGCAACAGAAGGAATTAATCCTGCATCAGCAGCACCTTTTGCCATGGTGATTGAAGCACCCATATCTACACAAGAGTTAATTGCGTTGAATGGAGGCAATGCACCCAAAGTGTAACAACCTATATCTGCAAATACACGACCTTCGCCATACTCAGCAACAACTTCGTTCAATGCAGTATATACATCAATGTGAGAACATCCAACACACAATGCTGGTGGACGAGCTGATACCATGCTAGGAACTTCAGCACCTTCTTCTACTTCAAATCCTAAAGCTCTACCAACCATTTCAGGTTTCAACTCACCGTCGCGAGAAAGAGTACCGTCTAAACGACCGATTACAGCTTCTTTTTCCAAATATCCTTTCAATAATTCTTCAATTACAGGATATCCTTCTTCCAATACCATTACCTTATCACACTCGCTGGTGATTTTTTCAATCATTTTGCGAGGAATTGGGTACTGGCTAATTTTTACTACTGGGTAAGGACACTCTCCGTTAGGATAGTTCTCCATCAAGTAGTTATACCCCAAACCACAAGCAATGATACCCATTGACTTATCAGCAGCATCAGTATAGCTGTTATATTGTGATTCTTCAGAAGCAGCTTCGAATTTTTCCTGGTTGTTCAACAACAACTTGTAACGCTTACGAGCGATACCTGGAAGCAATACGAATTGTACCTTATCTTCCGGTAATTTCATTTCGTTTTGAGCAGCAACTTCAGCAGCGCGAACAACACCTGCACGAGAGTGAGCCAAACGAGTAGTGATTCTCATTAAAACCGGAATCTCACAAGCTTCTGATAATTCGAATCCGAAACGAGCCATATCGTAAGCTTCTTGTTGGTTCGATGGTTCCAAAATTGGCATCATAGCGAACTTACCATATACACGTGAATCCTGCTCGTTTTGAGAAGAGTGCTTTGATGGATCATCAGCAACTACGATCAACATACCACCGTTAGCACCAGTGATAGCTGCATTCATGAAACAGTCAGCAGCAACGTTCAAACCTACGTGCTTCATACATACCATTGCTCTTTTACCAGCATATGACATACCCAAAGCAGATTCCATAGCAGTTTTTTCATTCGCTGCCCAGTCACTGTGAATGTTTAATTCTTTTGCTTGTTTTGAATGCTGAACGTATTCAGTAATTTCGGTTGAAGGTGTTCCCGGATAAGCATAAACTCCGGACATACCACCATCGATTGCACCTTGTGCGATGGCTTCTACACCTAATAGTAAAGACTTTTGCATGTTATAATTGTTTAACTATTTAGTATTCTATGTGTTCTGGCAACAAGCAATGTAAAATTGCAAGTATATGAGAGATGTGATCTTACGATTTGAAGCAAAAACACTTCAAATTCAAAAACTCAGTTACAAAATATTGTGTATAGGAAAACGAACCCTAAAAGTTCAGGATCGCGGAAAGGGATGGATTTTATAATCCACCAAAAATTTCAAAGAAACATACTAAGTATGCTAGAACGTAAAAGTAAAATTCAAAATAATCTTTCATTGCTACTTATAAATTGTAACTCAAATGAGCTTTTCTACTTTTATTTGCTGCTAAAATACCATTATTTGGATTAAAGCCAATAAAAAAATAATCAATCAGGATTTTTTAGATTGATTTCAAATAACGAAAACGGTTGCGTAAATAAGAAGGTCTTTAAACAAAACAACTGGTAATTAAGAGTTTTTCTTCAAAACACTTGTTTTGATAGACCCGTATGAATCGAATATCTTGCGGTTTGCAAGCACAATGCTAATCATTAAATTGAGAGTACTTCCAACAAACACTGCAATCATAATTAGAATTTGATACTTTATTGCTACAACTGGTGAACTACCTCCCAAAATTTGACCTGTCATCATTCCAGGCAGAGAAATCAATCCTATTACCGACATTGTTGCGATCAATGGATTCAATCCTTTTTTAATGGATGAACTAATGAATGGTTCCAATGCTTTCTTTTTGTTGGTTCCATTAACTAATAGGAAATAATATAGATCTTGCTCTTTACTTAATCTGTCAAAATAATTGCTCACTCCAACAATATTGTGATTTAAGGCATTTCCCAATATCATCCCTGAAATGGGTATAAAATATCTGGCATCAAATAGATAATCCAATTTGATCACCAAACCTAAAAAGAAGATATCCAGAATCAAAATACTTGTAAAACCGGCAATAAAGAAAGGGACTACATAGGTTTTATAATTCAAGCCTACCCTTTTTATGGTAGTGAACGCTCCCACACCTACCATTACAAGCACCCAAATGGAATTAATCCAAGCATTGTTCCATTCAAAAATGTATTCGAGATAAACTGCAATAAGTGAAAGTTGAATTATCATTCGTACAATCGAAATCAGTGTCTCCTTTATAATTCTAACTCTAAAGTAAATGAATCCGGCAATGGGAAGAGCCATTAACAAAAAGCCAAGTGCCAGGCTATATATACTAATATCCAAAGTCTCGTTCATAATTATTTTACAATTCTATAATTCGGGAACAATGTTTTAACCACTTCATGTTATGAGAGGTAGATACAATGGTTTTATCCTTTAGTGAATTGATCACATCAATAACCAAATCAATCGATTGATCATCCAATGCTGAAACTGGCTCGTCCAATAATAAAATCGGTTTATCCAAACTTAGACATGCAGCCAATACTATTCTTTGTTTTTGGCCTCCACTTACTTCGGTAAATAGCTTGTCTTTTCCGTTAACAGGTATTCCCAGTTGATCCAGATAAGAATGGTATAAATTCTGATTGTTCTGATCGCAATCGAGCAAGTCAAGTAACTCATTTCCCGAATTTACCGGTAAATGAATATTCTGAGGTAACCAAATGATTTGCTTTCGAATTTCGCCAATGTACATTTCGTTTAGCTCAAGTCCATTAATGCTAACCTGGCCTGAATTTGGCTTGATAATGCCTAAAATCAATTTTAACAAACTGGATTTACCTTTGCCTGAAGGTCCGCTTAAACACAAGGATTCACCTTGATTCAATTCAAAACTTAAATCTTCACAAATCACCAGTTCGTCGAACTTTAAACTAACATTATTAAATTTTATCATGATATAGTTGATCCTTGTAAACGAAAGTAATTCATATTTATATTATTACGATAAAATTCAACAATTTTATTTCGTATTCGAGCGTGAGCAAGTCACTTCGATTCATCGCAATTTAAAGTGTGAAATATATCACACTTATCACAAGCTTCTATTTTACTGCATATTACATAGCCTCATTATTACGATATGCTTTACAACAGTATGCATAAAGCTTTCTCGTTATTGGATGATTTCAACGAAAGCCTACATTTGCATTCATTACATCTAGATGTATAGATGTATTTATTTGATAGGTTTTAATTATAACAAAATATACCATGACAAAATTTTTAATCATCGGAGGAGTTGCAGGAGGCGCAACAACTGCAGCACGTCTAAGAAGGCTGGATGAGTCGGCAGAAATAATCATGTTTGAGCGAGGTGAGCATATTTCTTATGCAAATTGTGGCCTGCCTTACTATGTTGGCGGAGTAATCACCGAAAGGGAAAACTTATTATTGCAAACACCAGAAAGTTTTAACAAGAGATTAAATGTTGATGTTCGTGTGCAAAACGAGGTGATTAAAATTAACCGAGCGAAAAAAACGGTTGAAGTTAGAGACATTAAAAACAATTCTTATTACACAGAGAATTACGATAAATTAATTGTTTCGCCGGGAGCAGAACCTATTAAACCACCAATTCCGGGAATTAATGATGAAGCTATTTTTACAGTTCGAAATGTAAATGATACCGATAAAATCAAGAGTTTTCATGATAAAAACAAACCACAAAAGGCAGTAGTGGTAGGCGCAGGTTTTATTGGATTGGAAATGGCAGAAAACCTTCATCGCCTGGGAATGATGGTAACCATAGTTGAAATGGCAGAACAGGTGATGACTCCATTAGATTATGAAATGGCTGCAGAAGTTCATCAGCATTTAAAGACGAAAAATGTTGAGTTTTACCTGAAAGATGGCGTAAGTGAATTTGAGCGTAAAGGTGATTACCTTGAAATTCGCTTACAATCAGGAAGAAAAATAGAAGCCGATATGGTTATTTTATCCATTGGTGTTCGTCCTGAAACCAAATTGGTAAAAAAAGCAGGAATTGAACTTGCTCCCAATGGTGGGATAAAGGTAAATGAATACTTACAAACCAGCGATGAACACATTTATGCTTTGGGCGATGCAATAGCTTTTCCACACCCAATTACGGGTAAATATACCAATGCATACCTTGCAGGCCCTGCTAACAAACAAGGACGAATACTTGCCAATAATTTGGTATTAGGACATAAATACGAGTACAAGGGCTCAATAGCCACAGCCATTGCTAAAGTATTTGATTTAACTGTTGGATCAACAGGCTTGGCAGAAAAAGTTTTAAAGAAAGAAGGCATCAAATACGTATCTAATATCACTCACGGAGGCGAACATGCAGGTTATTATCCCGGAGCACTTCCAACTACCATAAAAATCATGTTCGATCCGGATAATGGCAAATTGTACGGTGCACAAATTATTGGTTACAATGGTGTAGATAAAAGAACTGATATGATTGCAACCGTACTTCAAAAAGGTGGTACAATATACGATCTACAGGAAATAGAACATGCTTATGCTCCTCCCTACTCTTCAGCTAAAGATCCGGTAAATCAAGCAGGTTTTACAGCTGGTAATATCATAGAAGGATTGGTGAAAATTATGCATTGGGATGAACTTTTCCAGTTACATGCACCAAATAACTTCATTCTGGATGTTAGAACTCCAGACGAATATGAGTTGGGATACATTGAAGGTTCTGTTAACATTGAGGTAGATCAAATCCGTAACCGAATTGAAGAAATTCCTAAAGACAAAAAGATTATTATTTATTGTGGTGTTGGCTTACGCGGCTATTTTGCCGCACGTATTTTAATGCAGAAAGGCTTTACCGAAGTATACAATCTTAGTGGAGGATACAAAACCTACGAGCATGCAACCTGTAAACAAAGCAATGAAGATATTTTTGAATCGAGTTATATTGCTCGCGATGGCCATATTTACAGAGGAAAGCCAAAGGAGGTAAAACAAACAGAACCAAAAGATACAAAAACCATTCAAGTTGATGCTTGTGGATTACAGTGTCCAGGCCCGATTATCAAACTAAAAAAGGAAATGGACAAACTGGAAACCGGACAGCAATTGCAGCAAAAAGTAACCGATGCCGGATTCGTTAAAGATGCAGAGGCTTGGTGCAAAATGACGGGAAACAAATTAATTTCTGTTAATTCAGAAAAAGGAATTTACACTGCCGTGATAGAGAAACAAAAACCTAAAGAATCATTACACCACGCTGGTCAATTACCAAAGAATAAAACAATGGTTGTTTTTTCTGATGATATGGATCGGGCTTTAGCTTCATTGGTAATTGCAAACGGTGCAGCTGCTACCGGAAATAAAGTAACTCTATTTTTTACATTTTGGGGACTCAACATTATTAAAAAAGCCAACAAACCAAAAGTCAATAAAGATTTGATGGGAAAAATGTTTGGTAAAATGATGGCAAACGGAGCAGATGATCTTAAGCTTTCGAAAATGAACATGATGGGTTTAGGCTCTAAAATGATGAAGAAAAGAATGCTATCTAAAAAAGTTGATTCTTTGGAAGATATGCTTACAACTGCAATGGAAAATGGTGTTGAAATGATTGCCTGTCAAATGTCCATGGACGTAATGGGCGTAGCCAAAGAAGAATTGTTGGATGGTGTTCAGATTGGTGGTGTTGCAACCTACCTATCGGAAGCGGAACAATCGAACTTGAATTTGTTTATTTAGCTTGGGATTAGGTTTACTTGTTAATAATCTGAATTCGATTATAAAATCTTAATCTAAATCCATTCAATTACAAATAAACATTTACATTATCTTAAACATCTGGTTAATAGCGTTATTAAAGAGCAATAAAAGCATCTAAAATAGTGGACATTCATCTATCAATTTCGTAAATTACATATTCCGAAAAAATTGGATATAAATCAGAAAAACAAGTTGAATTGCATCAATCTTAATCATCAATCTTTAAACTCAACCATGCAATTGAACTGTTTTTTTCGCAAGTAGCGTTATTCTCCTGTATTGCGTTTCTTGATATTAAATCAGGATATATTCCGAACAGGAACAAAAGTACTACATTGGTAGTGGTTAGTGGTTAGCCGAAGCGGCAGAATTTTTCCGTAGTCCCTTCATCAGAAAAATTCTGCCGGTTCACTATTCTATTTCCTCACCCTCAGTTTTACTTACACTTTTCATTCGTAAATACACCAACCCCATTATACTAAGGAATCCTGTAACTTTAAGATATTGTTTTATTAATGATACTGTATTCGTATCAAAATCAATCAATAAATCTGAATTGTTAATCAACAAAATAGAACCAACCGATAGTACAAGAGTAATCAGTAGAATTAGTATATATGTTTTTTTGTTCTTCATCGTTTTTAAATTTTTAAGGTGTTGAAGATACAATCTTTCCTTTAAATTGAACTCTCATTTTTCTGTATCATTTAAGTCTGGACAATCAATCTAGAATTTCATATATTTAGTTATTTAGATTTTAACCATTAACCAAATTAAAAAATCATGATTGATAAGATTAGTACTCTTGGTGGATATATCCACGAATATCAAAAAAGCGTAGAAAACCCACAGGCTTTTTGGAGCAGAATTGCAGAAAGTTTTTTTTGGAGAAAAAAGTGGGATCATATTCTTGATTGGGATTTTTCAGAACCAAGAATTAATTGGTTTCTAAATGGTAAATTAAACATTACCGAAAATATTTTTGAACGCCATTTATTTACCAGAGGAGATCAGCCTGCAATTATATGGGAACCTAACGAACCAAGTGACGAAAGCAGAGTACTAACATACAATGAACTTTTTTTGGAAGTTAGAAAGTTTGCCAACGTAATGTTAAACCTTGGAGTTGGTAAAGGTGACAGGGTTGCCATATACATGCCAATGATACCTGAATTGGCAATTGCCATGTTGGCATGTGCCAGAATTGGAGCAATACATTCTATTGTATTTGCAGGATTTTCAGCGAATTCACTCGCCGATAGAATTAATGATGCTGAAGCCAAACTGGTAATTACTTCTGATGGTGGATTTCGTGGTAATAAAATAATTCCGATAAAGGAAATTGTTGATGAAGCTCTTGAAAGTTGTCCGTCGGTTGAAAAAGTTGTAATGGTACAAAGAACCAATACCAAAATAAATTTTAACAAAAAAAGAGATATTTGGTGGCACGAAACAATGACAAGTGCCAAAGAAGAAAATAAAGCAGAAGTGATGGATGCTGAAGATACTCTTTTCATTCTTTACACTTCAGGGTCAACTGATAAACCAAAAGGAATTGTTCATACCTGTGGCGGATACATGGTTTATTCTGCTTACACATTTAAAAATGTATTTCAGTATAGCGATGGCGATATTTATTTCTGTTCTGCAGATATTGGTTGGATTACCGGCCATTCCTACATTGTTTACGGTCCATTGCTAAATGGCGCAACAACGGTAATGTTCGAGGGAATTCCAACTTATCCTGATGCAGGAAGATACTGGGATATCGTGAACAAATACAGTGTTGCTCAATTTTACACTGCTCCTACTGCAATTCGTTCACTGATATCAATGGGACAAGAATATGTTGAAAACAAAGATTTGTCTAGTCTGAAAGTATTGGGAACTGTTGGAGAACCAATTAACGAAGAAGCCTGGCATTGGTATCACGACCATGTTGGAAAAAACCGTTGTCCAATTGTCGATACATGGTGGCAAACTGAGACAGGTGGCATTTCCATTAGTCCTATCGCAGGCATCATTCCTACCAAGCCTGGTTTTGCCACTCTCCCACAACCGGGAATTCAACCAATAATAGTTGATGGAGATGGAAATGAACTATCAGGCAAGAGCGTTGAAGGAAATCTATGTATCAAATATCCTTGGCCGGGAATGCTAAGAACAATTTGGGGAGATCATGAACGCTTCAAGAAAACCTACTTTAGTACTTTTGAAAATCTCTACTTTTCGGGCGATGGTGTTAAAAGAGATGAAGATGGTTACTACAGAATACTAGGTAGAGTTGATGACGTAATTAATGTATCTGGCCACAGAATGGGAACGGCAGAAGTCGAAAATGCCATTAACGAGCATCCATTGGTAAACGAATCAGCTGTTGTTGGTTATCCACATGATATTAAAGGACAAGGAATATACGCATTTGTTGTATGTGGCGAACTTTCCACAGGAGGCGAAGAAGGAATTAAAACCAGTATCCGTAAAGGTGTTACTAAAATTATTGGCCCTATTGCAAAACCTGATAGAATTCTGTTGGTAAGGGGTTTACCTAAAACAAGATCTGGTAAAATTATGCGCCGAATCTTGCGAAAAATTGCTCAAGGTGATTACTCCAATTTCGGCGATATTTCTACTCTACTTGATACCTCGGTTGTTGAAGAAATTATAAAAGGATCACTAGAGGATGTAAAAGATTAATCAAACCACGTAAGATCATTCATTTGGGATGATCTTTTTTTATGAATTAATTGCATAAAGACTGGTTTATTTTGTCATAATTTGCTATTTTAAGTTATATGATTCAATACATACGCACATGAAAGTTGGAATTGCTCTTGGAGGTGGAGGGGCAAGAGGATTTGCTCATTTAGGTGTTTTAAAAGCATTGGAAGAGAAAGGCATAAAACCTGATATCATTTCAGGAGTTAGTGCCGGAGCCCTTATTGGTGCTTTTATTGCTTCAGGCTTTTCATACTCTAAAATATTAAAAGCTCTAAAAAATAAAGGGGTTATGGCCTATTCCAAATGGCAATATCCCAGGCACGGTTTGTTTAGCTTGGTTGGATTGGAAAAAGAGATCAAGAAACATATTAAAACCAAGAAAATTGAGAATTTAAAGATTCCTTTATTTATAGCCGTATCCAATTTAAACGACGGAAGGGTTGAATACATCAAAGAGGGTGATTTGTTAAAGTATCTAATGGCTTCAGTTAGTATTCCTGTGCTATTCTCTCCTGTGCAAATGGACAATATCATGTACGTAGATGGTGGTTTGTTCGACAATTTACCAATTTCTCCCCTCGTTAATAAGTGCGATATCCTGATTGCTGTAAATGTGAGTCCAATTCAAAAAGTAGAGAAGTTTGATAATCTCGTTCAGGTTGCATCCAGAACGTTCCAACTTGGAGTACACTCAAATGTGATTCGCCACAAAGAAAAATGTTCCTTACTTATTGAACCAAAAGGCTTGCGCGATTATGAAATTCTAAATGGCAATAAGGCTCAGGAAATCTTCAATTTGGGCTATGAATACACCAAAAATTTGGAAATTCCTCCTTTAGAGGAACTTTAAATCCAATCAATAAAGCTACCTTTATAGCAACCAATATTATAGCAATTAAAATTATTTACTTATTTAACTTTGTTTGCAATTGATTTTTAGGCATTTATTGACATATCACGTAAGGTTAAATTAATCTATAAAATCTTAATTAACTCAAAGAATAAATAAATACCCCACTATGATTACACAAAAGGAAAAAGCAATTGAAAGCTTTAAGTCCGGAATGAACTGTGCTCAATCGGTTCTGCTAGCATTCTCAGATCAATACAAATTCGACGATAATTTGGCTTTTCAAATCTCCAGCGGTTTTGGTGGAGGAATGGGAAGGTTGCAAAAAACATGTGGTGCTGTAACCGGCGCTTTTATGCTTATCGGAATTCATAATTGCGAAAAGTATTCCAATCACAGCTTGCAAACGGATAACAACCGATCAATGATACAAGAGTTTAATCGTAGATTTACACAACAACATGAATCTTTGGAATGCAAAAACATTATCAAATGTGATTTAAATACTCCAGAAGGTCAGAAATACTGTAAGGAAAACAATTTAAAAGAAATCATTTGCACAAAATGCATTGCCGATTCTATCGACATCGTAAATTCTCTCATAAATTAACAGACTGAATTTGATTTAAATACATTCACCGTTTTGATCAAACTCAGGATAAAAAATCAGGTTCTAAGCCAATCATGATCGGAAGGTTTTTCTTCCGGTTTTTTGTTTTTAATATCTACTAGTACAATAAAATAATAAATAAAACTATTATTTTACCTGCAAATTTAATTGAGCAAAACATCAAAAATAACAATTACAATCTCATTATCTTTGTAGTTGATTTAAAAGTACATTATCAATATGAAATTTAAATGGCTTATAATATATTGTATTTTTCAATTAGGATGTAATTTTCTTTTTTCTCAAGAAGTAGAATCTTTTAAGAAAAACACATTAAGATTTAAGCATTTTTCCTTGAATAAAGGCTTATCACAAAGTTCGGTTCTTGACATTATCCAAGATAACAAAGGCTTTTTATGGTTTGCCACCAGAGATGGTTTAAATAAATATGATGGAAATTCTTTCTCCATTTTCAGACATAATACAGAGGATCCAACCAGCATAAGTTATAGTAATATTAAATCGTTATTTAAAGATAGTGATGGTAATTTGTGGATTGGGACTTTTAATGGTCTCAATAAATATGAAGCACATAATGAAACTTTCACAAAATATTTTTGGGATACAGAAATTTGGAGCATTCAAAGTACCTCAAAAGATTATTTATGGATAGGCACCAACTTGGGTTTAAAAAAATTTGATTTAAAAACTTGTAAAGAAATAGATATAATTAACACTGAAGCAAGAAAGCATATTCAACAACAAATCAGAGGCCTTTATAGAGTTGGAGCTAATAAAATGTGGATCTGCACAATTAGTAATATTATCATCTATGATGAAAATCAAAAAACATTTACACCTATTCCCTATCCAGAAAATATTGTAGATGATACTAATCCTAATTATACACCTGTTATTTTCGAAGATAAAGATCATACAATTTGGTTGGGATATAGACAAGGTTTAGCAATCTATAATCCAATTGATCATAGCTTTAAGACTTTTAAAATAGAATCAGATAAACAACAATCTATAACAGATGAAGTGAGAAGCATAACACAAGATCATATGGGTACTTTATGGATTGGCACATATAATGGTTTTTACATTCTCAATTCGAATAAGACATCCTTTAATCACATTGTTCATGATGAAAATAATAAATACAGCCTTAGTCAAAATTCAATATATAAAATATTTGAAGACACCAAAGGCGATATTTGGATAGGCACTTACGCTGGTGGTATAAATTATTACGATAGAAGTTTTGATGTATTTAAGAATTTTTCTTCAGGAGCCAATAATACAAAGCTTAATTATAAGGTAGTAAGTTCAATTGTCGAAGATCCGAATAATAATTTATGGATAGGAACAGAGGGCGGAGGCCTTAATTTCTATGATAAAGCCAAAGGTGCATTTACATATTACACACACGACCCTAAAAAAGCTAATAGCATTAGTGATAATAACGTAAAATCGGTACTCCGCACAAGCAAAGGACATTTCTGGATAGGAACTCATGATGGTGGTCTTAATTTTTTAGATACAAATAAAAAACCTTTTCAATTTAAAAAGTTCAAAAATATTCCCAATGATCCAAATAGTTTAAGTAATAATAGGGTTATATCATTACTTGAAGATTCTCAAAAAAATATATGGATAGGAACTTCAGGCGGCGGGCTTAATAAATTGAACATAAAAACAAAAACAATAAGTCATGTTTTAAATACAGAACAGCATATTGGTGCTTTTATATATACCATTTCCAAAACATCTAATAAAGAAATTTTATTAGTTGGCGGCAACAAGGGATTAATAGAAATAAATATAAAAACAAACAAGGTAAATTCAATACAATATAAAGGCAACAACACCATTTCTAACATTGGTAGTGCCACATTGTGCGTGGTAGAAGATAATCAGCAAAACCTATGGGTTAGTACAGAAGGAGATGGACTGTATTATTTTAATAGAAAAACCAAAGAAAGTATTAAATATGGTATTCCTCAAGGACTTCCCAATGAAGTCATTTACGGAATATTAGCAGACAATAACAACAACATTTGGCTAAGCACTAACAACGGACTAAGTAGGTTTAATCTTAAAACCAAACAGTTTAAAAATTTTGATGTTAATGATGGCCTTTTGGGTAATGAATTTAATTACGCATCTTATCTAAAACTCTCAAACGGAGAACTCATGTTTGGAGGCAGTAACGGACTTAATTATTTTAATCCAAATAATCTTAATGAAAATGCGTTTATACCTCCAGTTTCTATTACCTCAGCTTTAGTAAACAACAAACCTTTTCCTATTCAACATTCATCTAAAAAACAAAAAGAAATTACTTTAAAGCACTATCAAAATGTATTTAGCTTCAATTTTATTGCCTTAAGTTTTTCTCAGTCAGTTAAAAATCAATATGCCCATAAGCTAGAGGGATTTGACGAAAATTGGAATTATATAGGTGATAAAAAATTTGCTACCTATACAAATTTAGATGCAGGAACATATATTTTTAAGGTAAAAGCCTCCAATAGCGATGGATTATGGAATGAAACAGGAGATAAAATAACCATTAATATTTTACCAGCACCATGGCACACTTGGTGGGCTTATTTAGGATATTTGATATTACTTACCATTTTACTTCTAGCAATAAGAAAACAAATACTGATTAGAACAAAAGAACGAAATGAATTAAAACAAGAACGATTAGAAAAAGAGCGCATAGAGCAACTTAACCAGTTAAAACTAAAATTATTTACAAATATATCTCACGATTTTCGCACTCCATTAACTCTAATCATAGGACCTCTAGAGCAGATGATAGAAAAAGGAGAAGGTAATAGCTTTATCAAAATGCAACACAAAATAATGCATCGAAATGCTTGTATGCTATTACAGCTTATTAATCAGCTACTTGATTTTAGAAAAAGTGAATCTGGTAAATTACAAATTAAAGCCTCGAAAAATAATATGGTTGAATTCATTGAAAATGTAAAAACATCTTTCGATGAAATGTCCAGGGTACGAAACATCAATTATGAATTTATATCAGACAATAAAAATATAAAAGTATGGTTCGATACCTTAAATATGAAGAAAGTCGTTTTCAATCTTCTTTCTAATGCTTTCAAATTTACGCCTGATAACGGAAAAATAACAATTGAATTAAAAACGATTACAGAATTCAATAAAAAAAAGGCAAAAGCATCTCATGTAGAATTAATAATAAAAGATAATGGAAAAGGCATTCCCCAAAAAGATCACGAATTAATTTTTAACAGATATTATCAGGTAGAACATGAAAAAAGTGAACGGTCGGGTACTGGTATTGGATTGTCGCTAACTAAAACATTGGTTGAACTACACAAAGGAACAATAAAAGTCATCAGTACTCCATTAAAAGAAACGGCATTTGTAATTAAATTGCCTTTAGGCAAAAAGCATCTAAATAACAATGAGCTACTAAAGGAAAAAGTAGCAGAAAATGTATTTTACTCAGAAAACTCAAACTATGTTATTAGTCAACCCATTCCGGATCTTTTAGGTGAAGGTGCTGAAAAGACACAGAACAATTCAAATCCAACTATTTTATTGGTTGAAGATAATAATGAGGTAAGATCATTCATTAAATCATTCTTTAAACCTTCTTATAATGTATTGGAAGCTGAGAATGGAAAAGAAGCATTAGAACTTGCTAATAGCAACAATTTAGATCTGATCATTAGTGATGTTATGATGCCAATAATGGATGGAATAGAACTGTGCAAAAATATAAAATCTAATGTTTCTACCAGCCACATTCCCGTAATACTATTAACTGCAAAAACAACTCAAGAATCAATAAAATCCGGATATAAAACCGGAGCAGATACTTACATAACAAAACCATTTGATGCCAAGCTTTTAGAATTAAAGGTTAAAAATATTTTAGATTCCAGAAAACACCTTATAGCCAAGTTTAAAAAAGATATTATTCTTGAACCAAAAAACATAGCAGCAACAACAACTATAGACGAAATGTTTTTGAAAGAAGCAATGCAAATAGTTGAGGATAATTTATCAAATGCAGATTTTACAGTTCAAAATTTTGCTTCAGAAATGAATATGAGCAGGTCGGTATTGTACAGAAAGTTAAAGGCATTAACAGGCAAATCAATTTTAGAATTTATAAAAACAATTAAGCTAAAAAGAGCTGCTCAGCTTATTATTTCCCAAGAAAAAATGAGTATTTCAGAAATTGCTTTTGAATTAGGCTTTAACGATCTCAAACATTTTAGAAAATCATTTCAAAAACAATTTAACACCTTACCTTCTCAATACAGAGATAAATATTCCAACCAAAACCCGAATGATACCGATTGTGAGAATATATGAGCCCCTGCTTCGCAAACTCGCACTGCCTAACATTTTCTACATCGGCATGATACATTTTCCAAAATGGCTCATTTAATATCATTTTGAAAATGAAGTGAGCTATATTGATTATTTGGTATCATGCCGATGTAATAATGGTTGAGCCTTTCGAGTGAAACAAAGATAAGGCTCATTTCATTATGCAATCGGTATAATATTGCATTTGGTATAAAAAGCACATGCTTATTTAATTCATTTATGCAAAGCTTTGCTTTGGCAATTAAAATAGACTACTTCTTTACACACTCTCTGTAGTAATATTGTGCTTTTCTTTCAATCCAAAGATTCTAAACAATTGCTTTATTTAGAATTAGTTTTATTAATTATTGATTTTTCTCTTTAATTTAAAATACTGACTAAGAGACAAATAAATTTTAAAGATCAAAATACACCTCTTTAAAGAACAGTTTCTCCCCCCTATTCAAAATGTACTACGGCTACATTTGAGCAGAACTTATTTTAATAACATATCGCTATGATGAAAAAACTCAAATTATTTTTAACTACACCAAAATGTAGAAAAAGGAGCACAACAATAATGCTATTGCTCATATTGTGTTCTTTTTCTCTTGTTGCCCAAGAAAAGAAAACCATATCAGGAAAAATTACTGATGAACTGGGAGAGTCTTTACCAGGAGTAAACATTATTGAAAAGAATACTCAAAATGGAACTTCAACCGATTTTGATGGAAATTATAAAATTAGCGTGACCAAAGGCGCAACTTTAATGTTTAGTTATTTAGGGTATAAAACGACTGAAATAACGGTTGGAAACCAAACCAAATTAGATGTACAACTAAAACCAGACCTTAGTAAACTAGAGGAAGTTGTTGTGATTGGTTATGGTTCTGTGCAAAGAAAAGATCTTACTGGTTCTGTAGCATCTGTTAAGATGGACAAATTAACAGAAGCTCCCGTAACCAATTTCGACCAAGCTTTAGCAGGACGAATTTCAGGGGTTCAGGTTACAACAGCTTCGGGTGAACCTGGCAGCCAGGCAACTATTAGAATTAGAGGAAACAACAGTATAACGGGGGGAAATGATCCACTTTATGTTGTTGATGAATTTATCATGGAAGGTTTTAACCCCGGACTTATAGATCCTTCGGATATTGAGAGTATAAATGTTTTAAAAGATGCTTCGGCTACTGCCATTTATGGAGTTAGAGGTGCTAATGGTGTAATAATAATTACTACCAAAAGAGCTAAAATAGGAAAAACAAAAATATCTTTCGAAACACGATTCGATATCAAAGAAGTTTCAAAAAAATTACCAATGCTAAATGCCTATGAATTTATAAAGTTAGGATTGGAGCTGAACGAAAGCAGCACAGAACTTAGGTTTTTTTCAAAATATGATGAAGAAAAAGAACAGAATGTAATTGTTGGTAAGCTTGAAGATTACAAAAATGAACCTTCAAAAAACTGGCAAGACGAGGCTTTTAGAACAGCTTTTTCTAAAACCCATAAGCTTAAGATATCCAGCGGAACAGAAAAAACCAAATTTAATGCATCGCTAAACAATATTAGTGATGAAGGAAATTTATTAGGCTCAAAATATAACAGAACCAATGGTAGAATTACATTAAATCATAAAGTTGATGACAAATTGGATGCAACTGTTGATGTGCTGTATACCAACTATGTTCAAAGAGGGATAAAAACAAATGGAAACTCTTCATACTCGTTCTTGCGAAGCCTTATAGGCTATGCCCCTGTAGCTAACAAGTACAGAGACTATGGTGACTTTGATCCTTTGGATGATGTGAGTGACGAATATGACTTGACTAATATTGTTGTGTGGCATCCTATTGTATCGTTAAAAAACGAATACCGAAAAAGTGAAACTGATCAATTTATTAGCAATCTGGGATTAAATTATAAAATTACACCCAACTTAATTTTCCAAACCAAAGGCAGCTATAACACATCTTTTATAGAAGCCGGAGCATTTAATAACAGCAAAACGGTTTATGGTAGGTTAATCAATAAAGTAAACGGTATCAACGGAACATCAGATAAACGCAGATATAAAAATTTCTCAAATGTAAACACCCTTACTTACAAAAAGAAATTTAACAATCATTATATAAATGCTGTCGTAGGTACTACCTTTACTCTTAGAGAAAAATCACGTACCAAATATACAGCAATAGAGATACCAAAGCATTTGGAACATTTGGGAATGAACTCTCTTGACGGCGGAGAACTTCTTGATGCAAATGATATAAGTTCAAGTGAAGAATCAAAAATTTTCTCTGTGTTAGGCCGTATTAATTACACATTTAAAGACAAATATTTATTTACAGCGACTTTAAGACGAGATGCTTCTTCAAATTTCGTAAAGAAAAACAGAGTAGGATATTTTCCATCGGCTGCTTTTTCATGGAATGCACAAAACGAAGCTTTCATAAAGCAACTTAATACATTCTCGCAATTGAAGTTTAGAGTAGGTTATGGTGAAACAGGAAATGATAGAGTACGTACAGATGCTCGATTTGATTTGTTGACCGACCAGGACAGCAGTTACCCTACCGATAATAGTCCGCAACCAGGGGTACGTCCTACTGACCATGCGGGCAATCCTGATTTAACTTGGGAAATTACTGAACAATTAAACGTAGGAATCGATTTAGGTTTTTGGGATGGACGAATAAATATAACTGCAGATGTGTATCAAAAAGATACAAAAAACCTTATCCTAGATGCCGATAAGGCACCATCAGAAGGTTACCTTACGCAAACGAGAAATATTGGTCACATGAGAAACAAAGGTTTTGAATTTAGTTTAAGCACAGTAAATATCAAAACCGATAACTTTAGCTGGACAAGTGATTTTAACATTTCTTTTAATCAAAACACGGTTGAAGAGTTACCGGAAGGCAAGCCTTTGTTTGGAAAACCAAATTATTACTGGAGATATAGCACCGATCAATTCATTGTTCAAGAGGGTGAAGCATTGGGAAATATGTACGGTTATGTTTCTGATGGGGTTTATCAACCTGCTGATTTTGAAAATTATGATGCCAATGCATCTTCACACACATTGATGGCAGGACAAGCTAGCTATAAAACAGCTCACCAACCTGGAGATGAAAAATTTAAAGATCTTAATGGTGATGGCAAAATTACCGCAGCAGATAAAACTGTTATTGGTAACGGATTACCAAAACATCACGGAGGGTTCACCAACACCTTTACCTATAAGAACTTTGAATTGAGTGCCTTTTTACAATGGAATTATGGCAATGATATACTAAATGCAAACAAGTTGGTTTTTGAAAGTATGACTGGTGCTGGTCAAAATCAATTGGCAACAGTGTTGAACAGATGGACACCTGAAAACCAAAACACAACCATGCACAGAGCTGGTGGACAAGGCTTTGAAGATGTATCTTCCAGAATTGTAGAAGATGGTTCTTTCCTTAGACTAAAAACTGTGAATTTATCCTATAAGTTTAATGCAAACTTTTTGCAAAAATTAAATTTAGAGAGCTTAAAATTATTCGTTTCTGCACAAAACTTAGTTACCTGGACAAACTACAGTGGTTTCGACCCGGAAGTTTCTGTATATAATAGAGGAATCACTCCTAGTATCGATTATTCTTCTTACCCTAAAAACAAAACAATAAGTTTTGGTCTAAACCTTTCATTTTAAAAAACGGCAATCATGAAAATAAAAATAATAATATATACTGTTGTTGCTGCCCTGTCATTTCAGGCATGCGACTTGGAAGTAATACAAAAAGACAATGTCACTACTGAAACTTTATACCAAACGGAAGCAGGAGCTACTGCTGGTTTAATTGGCATATATAACAGTATAGGCAAAGCATACAGAGATATGAATGTACCTAGGTATGCCACAAGTTTTACGGACGAAGGACATTTTAACAGAAAAGGTCCTTCCGGCTTTATGAAAAATAATTTTACAGCAGCAAATCCTGTTTTAACACGCACCTGGGCCATTTATTATCAAGGCATAAATGCTGCTAATAGTTTTTTAACAAATGTTAAAAACTCTAAATTCGAAGAAGATACAAAACAAAAAATGCTAGCCGAAGGGCGGTTTTTAAGAGCCTTTATTTATTTCGATTTGGCTAAACTCTTTGGAGGCGAGGAAGGCTTGCCTATGCCTTTAGAAGAAACTATTAAGCAATTATTGCCACGTACCAAAGGCATAGATGTATACAAACAAATTATTGCTGATTTGGAATTTGCAGAACAACATCTTCCGGAAGATATTGATACCACTCCGGGAAGAGCTGGTAAAGGTGCAGCAAGGGGTTTGTTGGCAAGAGCATATTTGTATATGGCAAGTGAGCCATTCAATGAAGCAGGAGCCTATGAAAAGTCAAGAGAATGGAGTAAAAAAATCATGGATGATCCTTTTTATGAGTTAAACCCTAGTTATCAGGATATTTTTGATCAATTAGCCAAGGGAGAGTATGAAAAAAAGGAAAGTTTATTCCAGTTGGGATACTTTTACGATGGAAATAATCAAGAAGCATCAAACCTGGCATCAACAATGGGCATGCTAGTACACGATGAAGGTTGTGGTAAATCCTATTCAGTAATTAATGCAACTATTCCTTTAATATTAAAATACAGATCAGATCCATCTGACGAACGGGGCTTATGGAACGTAACACCATATTTTATTCCACGCAAAAACAATTGCGAAACAAAAACTATTGGTAATCAATTTAACGAAGTGGCTTCGAAATACAGGAGACAATTAGAACCGGATAATACAAGCAGTAGTTGGGGATCTCACCACTTACCAATTCTTCGATTTTCAGATATACTACTAATGTATGCAGAAGCTGAGAATAAATTAAACCCGGGTTCTAACGAAGCACTGAAAGCTGTTAACAGAGTAAGAACCAGAGCTAAAGCTACACCGCTTACAAACATATCCGATGAAGCAATTCAAGAAGAACGCTTGTTGGAATTATGCTTTGAAGGTCATAGAAAATTTGACTTGGTAAGATGGGGAATTCTTGAAGAAACAGTAAACCAAGCAAGAATGCAATTAGAAACTTATGCTGCAGATCCTAATTTTATTAATGAGGATTGGTCTATTTATGGTGAACCCAATGTAGGACCTGATGGTATTCCTTTAAGTGGAGATGAACCGGCAGAGCTTGACATTAGAAAAAATAAACCACACGGCTCATTCAATTATTTCGACGGATACAATGATTTTGATATCAATAAGCATTACATACTCCCTATTCCAGAACAGGAAATAGGAATTAATACCAATTTGAAACAAACAAAAGGTTGGTAGTAAGGTTAATAATTTAAAAATATTTATAATGAAAACAATAACATATTTATTGATGCCACTTCTTTTGCTTGTAACTTTTTTTCAAAGTTGTGAAGATTTAGAAGAAGTACAAGAACCAGATTTTAACATTTCTGTAGTAAGCAAAAACCTTAAAGTAGGCGAGCCAATTGAATTTCAAATAAAAAATGCACCAAATTTTTTACTTTTTTATCCGGGAGAATTTGGATACGAATACAAACATAGAAATAGAACCAATGCAGAGGGAGCAGTAAAAATGTCGTTTAAAAATGCTCAAAAATGGGGATTAAAACAAAATAAAACAGGTACCTTGTCGGTTTGGGCATCTACAGATTATGATGGCTCTGGAACTCCAGAAGCTGTTGCTTCTGCCTCATGGACTGACATTTCGGATAGATTTACAATCTCTGAAGCTTACACTTATGATTGGACAGAGTCCGGAGACGCTGATATTGCAGATTTAACAGATGGCGAGCCTGTTTATATAGCATTTAAATTTTTTGCTATGGAACATGCAGGTACCGGCCATAGGCAACCAGAGTGGCGTTTAGATGATTTTAAAATAGAATTGTTTGCAGCTGGTGCTCCAGGCCCCTTAAATGTAGCTAATGATAATACACCAGGTTTTACACAAGTAAATGTACAAGGAGATAAAACCAAATTGGGTAGCGATAAATGGAGGTCAGAATGGTTTCCTTACGCAGGTCAGTGGAGAATTGTAGGAGGCAGTAATCCCAACGAAGATTGGCTTATTTCCAAACCAATTAACTTAACAAAAGTAAACCCTGATAAAGGAATGCCACTAAAAACATTTTCTGAAAAATTAGAATCATTCACGCATACCTATGATAAACCAGGAACTTACACTGTTACATTTATTGGGAATAATGAAACCATCTATGGTAAAAAAGAAACAATAAAGGAATTTACCATTACTATAAAATAAAAAACTTCATCGCATAAAAAGAATCCTTGAATTGATTATATCATAAGGTATAAATTCAAGGATTTTTTTTTCAAAATCAATTGAAACATTCATCCAATACCGATTAGTTGCTTAAATTACTCACTTATTGCACTTTCCTCGAAATAAATCGAAACAAATTGTTTGTAATTGGTTTAAGTAATTTATCGGCGTCAATTTAATCTATAAAATCGAATAAAAAACATCTGATATAAGTCATGTAACCACCTTGATTTTTTATATAAAAACAAAAATTAACTCAATAGATTTAAACAGAAATATATGAAACCATTTACAATAATAAAATTTAATCATTTCATCATAAAATTGCTTTTTTTAAGTTTGATATTGAGTGGAACAAGCTGCAATAGAAGTGTTCAAACAAACAACACAAAACTTAACGTAAGTAATATTGACTTTATAAATCTTGATGTTAACACTTTAATTAAAGATTGTGAATCTCAGCTAAATAAAGCAACCCCAAAAATTACCGACCTTTCGAAACACCCTCGGTTTATTGAAACCAATAAAACTGAATGGGAACAGGTGCCAAATGATAAATTAATTTGGACTTCAGGTTTCTATCCCGGGATATTATGGTACATGTATGACATTACTGGTAATAAAAAGTGGAAAAATGAAGCCATTAAACGAACAGAAGTTTTTGAAGATTTTAAAAATATTACAGAGCATCATGATATAGGTTTTATGATGTTTCCCGCCTATGGAAAAGGATTTCAAATTGGCAACAAACATGAGTATAAAGATATTTTATTGACTTCAGCAAAATCTTTAGCATCAAGATTTAATGAAAATGTAGGAACCATAAAATCATGGTGTAACAAAATGCACCCACGCTGGAAACAGCACATCACAATAATAGATAACATGCTCAACTTGGAGTTATTATTCTGGTCGGCTAAAAATGGTGGCGACCCAAAACATTATGATATTGCAGTAAAACATGCGGAAACAACCATGAAAAACCATTTTAGAAAAGATTATACCTCATGGCATGTTTTAGAATACGATTCTATTACAGGCAATGTACTTAACAGGCATACAAAACAAGGTTATGCAGATAACAGCAGATGGTCTAGAGGGCAAGCTTGGGGAGTTTATGGTTATACCATGATATACAAAGAAACTAAAGATGAAAAGTTCTTAAAATTTGCCGAACAAATAACAAACAAATATCTGGAACAACTTCCTAAAGACCTTGTACCTTGTTGGGACTTTGATGTTGCCAATAATCCTAGCGAAGAAAAAGATGCCTCAGCTGCTGCCATTGTAGCTTCAGCTTTATTAGATTTAAGTGAACTAACTAAAAGCCAAGACAACAAAAAGAAATACTATCAGACAGCTAAAAATATGTTAGCATCTCTAGGGTCTAAAAAATACTCAGGAGTAGGAAAAACAGATTCATTTTTGATACACTCAACCGGAGCAAAATCTTTGGGAAGTGAAATCGACGTAGCTTTAATTTATGCAGATTACTATTATATAGAGGCACTTTGCAGATTAAAAAAAATAGAGAAAAAAAACACTAAAGTTTAATGCTAAATAACCTGAGTTCAATTAAAAATATCAGTCACAGAAAGTCAGATTTGTTCAAGATTTTTAAAGTAAAGATTGGATGAAGATGACTTTTCAAAAAATTTGATTGGTTTTGGCATAAATTTCCTCAATTTCCCTTGAAATATCCTGATATTACTTCTAAAACTTGAGGAAATTTATGCCAAAACCAATTCAAACTATAATCGTATTTTTATTGAAATCAGGTTAATAAGTAAGAAAATGTTTAAGTTTTATCCTTTGTTTTTTAGCTATATTGTCAAACAATTAATAGAGTAACAAAAAAGCCATAATCTCCTGGTAAAGCAGATCATAAATAAAAGTAAAATGACAAAATTTAATAAATTATATACCCCATACAGTTTTGGTTGCATACTAATGAGCCTTTTAATGTCATTTAATATAGCAACGGCACAAAACAAAGTAAAACCTGCTGTTGAATCATTTGAATCTGAATTGGTTTTAAACCTTTACGATATTTCTAACGGCAAATTACTCTTGAGCAACGACCATCAAAGATTTGGTAAATCGTCCTTGAAGTGGGAATGGCAAGGCGAAAGTTCTTTTGGTTCTTCTAATTTTAGAATATTAAGCCACGATGAAAGCCCTTTGGCCTATGGAGATCATTTTCCTGCAAGCCCAACTTTTGCCATATCCATATATAATGAAACGCCTCAGGATGAACAACTGACCATCTCTTTTGAAGAAGATGGTAAAAAAGAAGTATGGTTTAACTTACCAATGAACTTTAAGGGATGGAGGCGTGTTTGGGTGCCTTTTTACGAAATGGAAGGCAATGCACCTCAAAAACTGGCTGCTATTAATTACGACTATTTTAAAATAGAAACCAATGCCCCAAAGGGTAAGTTGTTTTTTGACGACATCATCTTTTCGCAATATCAAGATGACAGACATCAGTATCCTGATTTCATAGTTCCGTTTATAAAAACAGACCGTCCACCAGGAGAAGATCATTGGATGCCATTAATGATGAATTATGAAAGAATCAAAAATCTAGATCCTAAGCCTGTCTCGCTTGCCGTTAAAATTGATTTGCAAAAGTTTCAGAAAATTATTGATAACGATTTAAAAATACCAAACAAGTACAAAATTTATATGGAACGCCTGCACGAAGCGTTCGATAAATTAAACCTGTCTGATAACGGCAATTCAGTTATTGGTCCTCCTTTAACGTATCGATTAGATCAAGAATATTTTGATAAAAAACAGCAAGGATCAAAGCGATTTAATGATATTCAAACATTTGGAAAAGTTCTAAAAACGCTTTCAAATTATTATGACAGGGCCAATGTAGAACAAAAACAGGATATTAAAGAAATGTTTTTGATGGCAACAAGATATTATCTGGATCAGGGATGGTGTGCAGGTAGTTCAGGAGGAACCAGACATCACATAGGTTATTCTGTTAGAGATATCACTCAAGCATTTTACGTAATGCGAAATGTACTATATGAGGCAGGCTTATTAAAAGATGTTAGTGTTAGTTTACACTGGCTCTATAACTTGGGAATGCTTTTGGGAGATGAGAAAGAATTTCACGTAAATATAGATTACCTAAACACCCAATCTTATTATCACCTGATGCTTATTTTTATGTTTGAAAGTGCCGATAAACAAGCCGCTTTATTAAAAGCCTACTCTAATTATATTTCCATAACATTAGCACAGCAAAATGAAGAATGGGGCTTTAAAATTGACGGTACTTCATGGCATCATGGTGGTCATTATCCTGCATACGGAATTGGAGCTTTTATAACAGTACCTAAAATTATAAAAACATTATCAGGTACTCGATTTCGCATTTCTACTGAAGGGCATAAAAACTTTAAAAATGCCTTTTTAACAACCAGAACTTATAGTCAACTGAAAAATTGGGGATTTGGAAACTCAGGAAGACATCCACTTGAAAATGGTGGTATTGAACCATTAAGGCAGCAATTTCTTCAAATGGCCAATGCAGGAAATCCTGAAGGCACATCAAAAATTGATAAAGATGTAGCTGCTGCATATCTTAGAATTTGGGGAAAAGACGATCCTCTCAACAGTTCCATTTTTAAAAATATTAACGGCATTCAAAAAGAAGTATTGTCAGGTTACCATACTTTACCCTATGCTGCTACGGCAATTCATCGTTGTAACAACTGGGCAGCTATAATGAAAGGCTACAGCAAATACGTGTGGGCTTCCGAAATTTATGTGGCCTCCAATAGGTATGGCAGATATCCTGCAAATGGAACAATTCAGTTACTAAACGATAAAGGTGAAAAAGGAAGTGGATTTCAACAAGAAGGTTGGGACTGGAATCGTTACCCTGGAGCTACTGTAATTTATTTGCCTTTTCAGGAACTAGAACCTAAAATGTCTTTAATCATGTTTAGATCAAATGAAACATTTGCCGGATCTATAAAATTAGATGATAATGGTATTTTTGCAATGGTACTTAATGAAAGTAAAGGTTCAAATGCCGATGGACCAGAAGTAAAAGTTGGTTTCCCGGGACAACTTAAAGCCAAAAAGTCAGTATTTTCATTTGGAGACAAATTAATTTGCATTGGTACTAATATTTCTAGTATTGACAAGAAAAATCCAGTACAAACCAATTTATTTCAAACCTTTCTAACAAACAAAAAAGAACCCATGTACACATCATCAGGAAACATTTCTAAGTTTCCTTATGAAAAAGAGTTGACATTTGATTCTAAAAATAAAAAATGGCTAACAGATCCGTATGGAAATGGATATCATATTCTTTCAGATACACCTGTTCAAATTAAAAAAGAAAATCAGCATTCGTACCATAACAAATACTCCATCAATACAGGTAAAATGAATCCAAAAGGTAAAGGAGTAAAAGAAACCAAAGGAGATTATGCCTCTGCCTGGATAGACCATGGCATTGCACCAAGCAATACTTCGTATCAGTATGTTATTTATCCATTCTTAAATAAAAATAACTTAAAGAAGTTTGGCAACAAAGCACATACAGATAACTCCTTTGAAATCATGCGTGCAGATAGCATTGCACATATTGTGTTAGATAAAGAAACCAATACTACTGGTTATGTTATTTTTGAAGAAAATAAGAATTTAAAAGAAGGTATCCTCAAGAAAGTATCAAATCCATCTTTACTTATGCTTCGTCAGGATAGCAAAAGTAGTATAACCATAAGTGCGGTAGATCCAAATCTGAATTTCCCCGAATACAAAAAGGGTAAATATAAGCAATACAGCACTCCGGTAAAATTAACTATTACACTAGATGGTAAATGGACAACACCAATTACCGATACAGTAACTGCTGTAGATAATTCAGAAAATGTTACACTAATTACTTTAAAGTGTAAAGATGGGTTTTCTAATAAATTAAAACTACAGAGATTGTGATTTAAATTCTTCTCACTATTGATGTAATACCGATTGTATAAATGAAATGAGCCTTATCTGCGTTTCACTCGAAAGGCTCAACCATTATTACATCGGCATTACACCAAATAATCAATATAGCTTACTTCATTTTCAAAATGGTATAAGAAAAGAGGCTATTTCAAAATCTTGAAACAGCCTCTTTCTTTATTTTTATAATGTTGTAATTTCTATTTTAAATAATTTCTCCATCACATCCTTAACTTCGCTCAAGTCAGGATTAATATCAAAAACATGAGATGGTTTTAAGTAAAGAACTTCTTTCTCTCGTTTGAATCTCTCTTCTCCTCCACCTGTAATGTTTAGCATTACACATGCATCTTTATCTAATTTACCCTTCTTGGCGTAATTAATTAAAGTTGCAGTCGCAACAGCCGCAGCCGGATGAATATCGTTACCTTCTGTTTCTTCAAAAATTCTTGCAGCTTCTGCAGCTTCTTCGTTAGTAGCTTTTAGTACATCTCCTCCAGCATCTTTCATTGCATCATACAATCCACCAACAATTGAATATGGAGGTTTCCTGTTCGATAAAACTTTAGCTGCAATTTCCTCAACCTGTTTTCTTGCAACATTATCATCTAATGGTAACATTTCACGAGAATCTTCTTTCCATGCATCGTGCATTGGCAAGAAAGGAGTGTTTTGTGATACCATCAGTTTCATTTTGTTGGAACCAAACCTGCCATCTTCAATAAAGCGTAAATTTGCTTCCCAAGCAGCTATAGCACCAGTTCCCGAACCTACAGCTTGGAAATAATAATCCGGAATTTTTCCTATTTCCGTTACAGCCGAATTCACAGTGCATGCCATTCCATCTCTTCGGGCAACATTTTTAGCACCGCCTTCTGCAATAAAACCATCAAGCTGGCAAGCCAAATTCGATAAATGGATCGCATCAAAATAATCACTTCCCGATTTGGTAACCACAAGTTTTACGTTATCCTTTATTGGTTCATCAAACCAAAGTGCATTAATATTATCTTCAGGAACACACAATAACAATGGAATATTATTATCGGAACATACTCTGGCAAAAGCTCTTGCTGTATTTCCTGCAGATGCAACAACCAGTATGTTATTGTTATCATCCAAACGCCCACCAACTGAGTAAGCTTCTGTTTCTTTAAATGAGCAAGTTCTGAAATTTGCACCTTTCTCAGGCCAATACCCACTAAACGTGATGTAAAGATTATTCAAACCAAGATACTTCGCCAATCCTTCACTTTTATATGTAGCTGGTGCCGAAGATCCTTCCAATGTTTTATGAACTGGCAACCAATCGGAGAATTTGTAAATTCCCAGAGAATTATCTTTTACTTCAATTTGTTTCTTGTTGTAAATTGCTCTAATTAAACAAGGTTTATCTTCACCAGGAGCATCAAGAGTCCATCCTTCGTCCTCAAATCTTTTACCCGTTTGCAGCGACTCTAAAATATAGTCGGTTGGTCGAAAATCTTTTGCCATTTTTACTTGTATTGATTTTTGAAGATGTAAAAATAGTGATTTTACTGTATTGATAAAGTTTTTAACTTCTTTTTACTTCTCGTAATTCAAGTTTATCTGCATACAAATAAAAAAATATTTTCATTAGTTTGATGTTTTATTTTTTTCAAAGTCATATCTTTAATAATCACCAATGATACTGATTAGTTGCTTAAATTTACTCACTTATACCAAATTAAATAAAGACTGAGCATTAAAATTATTTCTTTTGCACTTCTGCTTCGGTAAAAAAGTGCGTCGTAACTCTGCTATGCCTTACTTTTTATATCTTGCATAAGCACAAAATATTCTAATTTTAAAAAGCTCATCCTTTAATGAAATTGGTATTACTATTCATCCAAACTAATTCTCAAATACAAAATTTAAACAATTTCTTAAATCTGTAATCGACAGCAACTTCTATTCAAAATGAATCAAAATGAAATTATATTAGGGAAAGGAATGTCAGGAATTAACTTTGGTATGGTACAAGCTGAAGTTGAAAAAATTCTTGGAAAAGCTGATGAAATTGGTGAATATTCGCTCTCTCCGAACGAAAACAGCATTACTCTCTTTTACAATACTAAAGGATTAAGCTTCACATTCGAGTCCGCTGATCAGTTTAAATTAAGTTACATATCGGTTTACAATACAGCATATCACATCTTTAGCTTTATTCGAATTGGATTATCTAAACAAATGCTTTTAGATGAATTGGAACATTTCCAACTTGGTAAACCCGAATTCGAAAAAACAGATTCAGAAGAATTCCCCACTCATGAATTAATCTATTTTCCCAGTGAAAACTTACACTTGTGGTTAGACGAAGGAAAAATATCAGAAATTCAATTTGGGCCATTTTGGGAAGATATGAAAACAATAGTTTGGGAAGACTAAATCATAAATTCTATTTTTATTTCGTACAGTAGTTTTTTCTTATCCTATTTTTTATAAATTGCGGCCGATTAAAACAGATCACACAACTAATTTTACTTCCTAATCAAAATACTCAAATGTTCGTTTGAGTACACAGATGGTTTTGTTATTAATAATCTTATTACAGGTGAATTGCAATAATTCTCCTGCGCAAAATCATAGACATGAATAAACAACTATCTTATGAGCATGGAAGCTCAGAAATGCCTTTATTGGGCGAAACAATTACAGAAAGACTAAGAAAAACCGTAGAGCTTTTTCCCGATAGAGATGCATTGGTTGTACCCTACCAGGACTACAGAGTTACCTACAAAGTTTTTTGGAAACAGATTGAAGAAGTGGCAAAGGGTCTGTTAGCCTTTGGAGTTAAAAAAGGCGATCGTGTAGGAATTTGGTCGCCAAACAGACACGAGTGGGTTATTGTACAGTTTGCTACGGCCAGAATTGGAGCCATTCTCGTTAATGTAAATCCGGCATATAAAGCTTCCGAATTAAAATTTGCCTTACGCCAATCCGAAATTAGTCTTCTGATAATGTCAAAAAATTTCAGAAAAACCAATTATTTTGAAATCATTCAGGAAGTACGCAAGTCGTGTATACATTTAAAACAGATCGTAATTCTGGATAGAGATTGGCAAGCACTTATTGAGGCAGGTAAAAGAATTACAACCAAAGAAATAGAAGATATTGAATCAAGTTTGCAGTTCGACGATCCAATTAACATTCAATATACATCGGGAACAACGGGTTTTCCTAAGGGTGCAACTTTAACGCATCATAACATTCTTAATAATGGATATTTTATTGGAGAAAGATTACACTATACTGAAAAGGACAGAGTTTGCATACCTGTTCCTTTTTATCATTGCTTTGGAATGGTTTTAGGAAACCTCGCATGCATCACGCATGGTTCGGCAATGATAATTCCCGGAGAAGCTTTTGATGCTGAAACAGTATTAAAAACTGTTCAAGATGAAAAATGTACCTCGCTTTACGGAGTGCCCCTAATGTTTATTGCTGAATTAGAACATCCGAATTTTGAACAGTACGATTTAAGCAGTTTGCGAACAGGAATAATGGCAGGAGCTTCATGTCCTGAGAAAGCTATGCGCGAGGTTCAGGAAAAAATGAACATGAAAGATGTGGCCATTTGTTATGGAATGACTGAAACCTCACCAGTTTCTACTCAAACTTTTGTTGATGATAAATTAAATAAAAGAGTGAGTACAGTTGGCCGTGTTCATCCACATCAAGAGATCAAAATCATTAATCCTACAACAGGAAAAATTGTATCAAGAGGAGAAACCGGAGAGTTTTGCACCAGAGGCTATTCGGTAATGTTAAAATACTGGAACAATGAGGAAGCAACCAATGCCGTTATCGATGATGCTGGTTGGATGCATACCGGCGATGTGGCAAGTATGGATAAAGAAGGCTACGTTACAATTACAGGTAGAATTAAAGACATGATTATTAGAGGTGGTGAAAACATTTCCCCCTTCGAAATTGAAGAATATTTGCATACGCACGAATCAATTAGTGAGGTTTATGTAATTGGTGTTCCTGATTACAAATATGGCGAAGTGGTAATGGCCTGGATTAAATTCAAGGAAGGCAGATTGGCTAGTGAAGACGAACTTCGTGAATACTGTAGAGGACAAATTGCAACTTATAAGATTCCGAAATATTTTAAGTTTACAGATGAATTCCCAACTACTGTAACAGGTAAAATCAGAAAAGTAGAAATGCGAGAGATTTCGAGTCAGGAATTGGAACTTGTAGGAAGATAAAATTTATTCCTTGCTGTAAAAAGCAGGGATAACTCTATATGCTTGTTCTTAAATTTATGAATTCTGAACATTGCTATAGTTCAAGACCTTACACTTTTCAAAGAAAAATATTGCACGACGGGTATGTTTTTAAACTACAATTAGCTTTAACAAGCTCTTAGGCATTTTGTTAGCTTTGCGCGCTTAATCAGGATAAAACAATTTTAGCGATGAACAACGTAAACTTAGGAAATCCGGCTGTTGTCGGTCTTGGAGGCTTTGGCTTAAGCACCATTTTATTGCAATTGCACAACCTTGGACTATGCGGATTAGGCCCGGTATTGGCAGTTGGTTTTGCATTTGGCGGTATTGCACAATTGTGCGCTGGTTTATTGGAACACAAAAACGGTAACAACTTTGGTTTTGCAGCATTCTCTGCATACGGATCGTTTTGGATTAGTATTGGTATCGTATGGATGCTAAACCACTTCGGCATCTATAAATCATCGGGTACTGATGTAGGGTATTTTTTGATTGCCTACACATTCTTTACTTTAATTCTTTGGTTTGCTTCCCTCTTTATTCATGGTGCAATGGCTACTACCTTTAGCATTTTAATGGTTGGATTTATCCTTTTGGATTTAGGACACTTTGGCTACCCAGTATTAAATACAGCAGCAGCTTACGTATTAATTGCCTGTGCCCTTGCTGCTTGGTACATGATGGCAGCTATTATTATTAATGGCGTTGCCGGAAGAACCATTTTAGCAGTAGGCGAAGCTTGGCTTAAACCAGGAGCAAAAGAATTAATTCCTGCTACTAAGTAAGCTAGAAACAAGTTTAAAATATTATAACCTGAGTTCGATTAAAAATATCTATCACAGAAAATCAGATTTATTTAAGATTTGCTTTAAAAAACCTGAAAGAATATCGGGATATTTTGAAGGTTTTTTAAAGTGAAGATTGGATGAAGATGATTTTTTCAAAGAACTTGCCTACTTTTGGCATAAATTTCCTCAAATTCCCTCGAAATATCCCGATATTCCTTCGAAAATTTGAGAAAATTTCTACTCAAAAGCAGTGCAAACTGTGACAATATTTTTAATCGAACTCAGGTTATTA